>NZ_JBUYWC010000012.1:0-199264 GCF_055230935.1 Rhodococcus ruitaii
AACAATCCAACTTCCGGAGGGGGTCTGCATAACCGGAACCGGCATTTTGCCGTCCTTTGCCCACTGCCAGGCTGTCTGGTAGTGGACTCCCGCCTGCTTCGCCCACTCCGACAGTTTCATACTTCTAATATATTCACAGATAAACGCTGATGTCTACCTATGCCTTGAGGAACAGTTAAGACCCCTTCCTCTTGAACTTCGGGTAGCCGCCCTGTTTACGCCAGAACCTGTCGAACGCGCCCTGCAACTGGCCGCAACGCTTCCTGCGGTGGCCCCTTGGACGGCTCGGCGAGCCACACGGTGTCGGGATCGCGCTTCCAGCCGGTGAGCATCTTCGAGGTCTGCGCGTAGTTGACCCGGCGCTGTTCCTGCGACCAGGCGCGGGAACGTTCGTCCAGTGCCCGGTTGTAGACGTACCGCACACAGCCGAAGGTGCGGGCGAGCTGTTCGCGCTGCTCACCGGTCGGATAGAAGCGGTACTTGTATGCCCGCTTCACCACCTTCGACGCCATACGTGACACGATACACAGCTAATCTCTCACCCCAATGGATCGGCTATCCCGGCCGTGAACGACCGGGTTTGCGCCGAAAAGTCGCCGATCAGTTCAGACCGGCGTACGAGTGCAGGCCGGACACCACCATATTGATAATGAACAGGTTGAAGAGCATCGCCACGAACCCTGCGACGTTGATCCATGCGGCACGCGTGTTGCGCCAGCCCGACGTCGCGCGGGCGTGGAGGTAGGCGGCGTAGATCACCCAGGTGATGAACGAGACGGTTTCCTTGGGATCCCATCCCCAGAACCGGCCCCAGGCGGCCTCTGCCCAGATGGCGCCGAGAATGATTCCGATGCCGAACAGTGGAAAGCCGACGATCGTGGACCGATACGCGAGGCGGTCGAGCACCTGGGCGTCGGGCAGCCGCTCGGCGATGGCACCGAACACGCCTTTCTCCGAGCCCCTGGGATGACGAATCCGCAGCAGGAACAATACGCTGGCCGCGCCGGCCAGCAGGAAGATGCCGCTGCCCACGCTGATGATCGTCACGTGGATCGGCAGCCAGAACGATCGTAGGGCCGGTACCACGGGTGCGGCGTCGGCGTAGAGCACGGTCGCGGCCACGAACATCAGCACGGCCACCGGGGCCAGCACATATACCCACAGAATGCGGTACGCGGGTTTACGCAGCATCACCAGACCGAAGATGATCGCGGCTGCACAGGCCATCGCCACGAACTCGTACATGTTCCCGAGTGGGAATCGTTCGGTGGCCAGACCCCGCAGCACGATCGAGGCGATCATCAACGCCGCGGCGACCACCACGAGGGCGCGTCCCATGTTGCCGAACCGCTCCGAAAGGGTCCGTCTTGTGGTGTTCTCCACGCGCCCGGGGACAGTGTCTGCAGACGATTCGCCGGCGGACGGTGCTCCGGCGCCACCGACGGCGGCGAGTTCACGCTCGGCGACCACCCTCGAGCGGTAGGTCGCGTATTCGATGACGAGCAGGAGCATGGCCAGCACCACCACAGCGAATGCCGCTTCGAAGCTCCAGTCGCTGTACTTCCCGAGGGTGTCGTTCAACGTCATGCCTTCTCCTCCGGTGCCTCGTTGCCGGGCACGCGATCGCCTGCTGTAGTCCCACTGAGAAGCGTCGGATTCTCCCCGAGAAGCCGCGTGACCAACCGATCGAATTCGTCGCCCCACCCGGCCTGATCGGTGCGGGCAAGCCCACCGAGTTCTACTACAGTTCGTCGTTCACCGTCCGATACTGTACCCGCCCGATAGGCACGTACCCATACCCTCCGACGTTTGACCAGGAGGGACAGCAGCAGACCGGCCATCATCGCGACTGCAGACACCAGCACCCACGACTGGAACGGGTCGTGCGAGACCTGCAGGTTGACGAAGTCCACGGCACCGTCGAACCGCACCTCGGCGCCGTCGGCCAGCGTGACACTCTCCCCCGGCCTCAGATTGACGCGTTCCTGCTTGACCAGTCGCCCCTGGTTGATCAGTTCGGTATTGAGCGAGAACAGCGACTGCGGACTCCCCGTATCGAGGCCGGAGTCGCCCTTGTAGATATCGATGGCGACAGCGGGATCCAGCATCGCCGGGAACGCCGACGACAGCAACGTGCCGTGGAATGCCGCGGTCGGCGCGAAGAGCCCTTCGAGCGCGATCTGGTTCTGTCGTCGTTCGTCGGCGTCGGGGAACATCCCTCCGGGCGGATCGAACCGCATCGCGCCGCTGCTCAGGAACGAGGTGGCGTCCTCGGGCGCCCACTGCATCGTCTCGGTGCGTGTCTCGCCGTTCGGCCAGGTGACGGTGAAGGTCGGAGCGTATCCGTGGCCTTGCAGGTAGACGCGGTCGCCACCCACCCGGAGCGGGTGGTTGACCTTCAGCTGCGCATCGCTCCAGATGTTCGCCGCAACGTCGTCCCCATACTGGTATTCGATGTTGGAGGTGAACATCTCGGCCTGACCGTTGTCGAGATAGTCGGCCGTGAAGTCGTTCACCCGCACGCAGATCGGGGTCAGTCCCGTGCCGTCGAGTTCGATACCCGCAATGAACGAGTCGAACGAGGCGGGCGACGTGGTACAGAATTCTTCACCGTTCGCGACGAGGATGCGCTGCCCCTCGTAGCCGAAGAGCTTGCCCAGGGCAACGGTGGCCAGCAACGCGACCAGCGAGATGTGGAAGACGAGGTTTCCCGCCTCACGCAGGTACCCCTTCTCCGCTGAGAGCGTCAGCTCGCCGTCCCGGCCCTTCGTGGTTCCCTCGCGACGCTCGACGCGCCATCCGCGCAGTTCGCTGCTGACCCGGTCGATGATCGCGTCGGGTGCGTCGTCGAAGGTGGTCTCGACATGGTGCGGCAATCGGGAGAGGTTGCGCGGTGCCGCGACCGGTCGGGCGCGCAGCGCGCGATAGTACTCGCCGCAGCGCGGCAGGATGCAACCGATGAGCGAAATGAACAGCAGGGCGTAGATCGCAGTGAACCAGAAGCTACCGAACACGTCGAACAGTTCGAGCCGGTCCATGAACGGCCCGAGTGTCGGGCGGGCGGCAATGTACTCGTCGACCTTTCCGACGTTGAGGTTGCGCTGCGGCAGCAGGGCGCCGGGTATCGCCGCGAGAGCCAGGAGGAACAACAGCACCAACGCTGTACGCATCGAGGTCAGCCCGCGCCAGGTGTTACGTACGAACGCCGCGGCGCGTCCGGCCGGGCTCTGCTTCGGGGCGCCCGGCCGAGGTGCGGAGGTCTGCGTGTCGGTGGCCGTCATATTGGCAAAGTCACTTCCGAGATGAATGAGTCACGCACCCAGGACACGAACAGGTCCCATGCGCCGGTGACGAGGGCGATACCGACGGCGATCAGCATGAAGCCGCCGAACAACTGGATGGTCCGGGCATGGGTCCGCAACCATCCGACACCTCGCAACGCCCGGGTCGAGCCGAACGCGAGGACGACGAACGGCAGTCCGAGTCCGATGCAGTAGGCCACGATGAGCGTTACACCGCGGGCAGCGGTGGCCCCTTCGGTGCCGGCGGCGAGTGAGATCACTCCGGCGAGAGTCGGTCCGAGACACGGAGTCCATCCGAGCGCGAAGACCGCACCGAGCAGCGGGGCTCCGGCCAGACTCGAGATCTGCTTCGGTGCGGTGCGGGTGTCGCGCTGTAGTGCAGGAATCAGGCCGATGAACACCATACCCATGACGATGGTGACGACACCGCCGATCCGCATCAGCAGTTCACGGTTGACCGCCAGCAGGGAAATCGCGCCGAACACCGACGCCGTGGCCAGCACGAACACGACGGTGAAGCCTGCGACGAACAGACCCGCCGCTCCCGCGACGCGCAGCCGGCCGTCGTCGCGCACCTTTGTGGTGCGCGTACCGGCTTGTGCTGCGGTGACCGCGGGAGCTTCGGCACCGACCACACCCGCGAGGTACGACAGGTAGCCGGGCACGAGCGGTACGACACACGGCGAGGCGAACGACACCAATCCCGCGAGCACACACACGCCCATTGCCAGAATGAGCGGCCCGGAGGCCGCGACGCTTTGGAAGGTCTCACCGATTCCGGATGCGAGCACGGTCATTTCGACTGGTCCTGCCCCGGCTCGGCCGCGATACGCTCGACCACCGGTTGCAGGTCACTCGCGAGGAGTTCGGTCAGGTAGACCGCCGCGACCCGATGCTCACGATCGAGGACGATGGTGGTCGGCACCACGGAGGTCGGGTAGTTGCGCCCCAGAGCGAGCAGCGATCGCATCGCCGGATCGTAGATCGACGGGAAGCCGATCTGCTGGTCGGTCACGAAATCCTGTGCCTTGTCGCGCTGGTTGTCGCGTACGTTGATGCCGAGGAACTCGACCCCGAGGTCCTTGGTCTCCTGGTAGACCTGTTCGAGATCGTCCGCTTCGCTCCGACACGGTGCACACCACTGGCCCCACACGTTGAGAACCACGACCTGCCCAGCGAAGTCGTCGAGGGAGATCGTCTCGCCCTCGTTCATGAGGTCTTCACCCGTCAGCGTGCCGAGGGTGCCGCGGTCCGCCGGCGGATCGTAGAAGATGCGGGTCTGGCCGCCGGGCGAGACGAAGTCGAAGGTGCCACCGGTCGCGACAGCGTCGGTGCCCGTCGCGCAGGAGGACAGGAGCACGACTCCGCACAGCAACCCTGCGATCGCGTGAAGTGTCCTTCTCATGCGCCGTGGACGTTCGGGTCGGATGCGCCCGCCGGCTCGGAGTAGACCACGTCCACGAGCGTGTCGCCCTCGTAGACGAGAGAAGTGAGGGAAGCGAGGCTGCACTGCCGGTGACGCGGGTCGTGCCACAGGCGTTCGCCTTCGAGGAATCGGCGCAGCGTCCACACCGGCAGCTGGTGGCTCACGCACACGGCCTCGCGACCAGCCGCCGCGACACGCGCAGAATTGACCGCGGCCAGCATACGATGCGCAATCTGCAGGTACGGCTCGCCCCAGGACGGAGTGAACGGGTCGCGCAGCTTCCACCAGTGACGAGGACGGCTGAGTGCACCGTCTCCGACAGCAACCTTGAGCCCCTCGAAATCATTGCCCGCCTCGATGAGGTTCTCGTCGGTGCGGATCTCGAGACCGTGCTTCTGCGCGAGTGGCGACGCGGTCTGCTGGGCACGTTCGAGAGGTGAGGCGACGACGTGCGCGATGTCGTGGTCGGCGAGGGACGCTGCAACGGCCCGCGCCTGTGCTTCACCGGTAACTGACAGCCGGAAGCCGGGCAGGCGACCGTAGAGGATGCCGGACGGGTTGTGCACCTCGCCGTGCCTCAGCACGTGCACGATGGTGCGAGTCTCGGACGGAGCGGCTTCGGTCACGTTCGTGTTCCTCAGGTCGATGAAGCGGATGGGTGTCGGGGCTCTCGGAGGTCGGGGCGCAGTACTCCTGCACGTCAGGGCGCGGATGCGGCCGCGGCCGCCTTCGCCGCATGCGGGAGTGCGTCGGCGATCCGGGAGAACGCGGTGTCATCCAGAACCGACGAGACGAACCATGTCTCGAATGCACTCGGGGGTGCGTAGACGCCGTGCTCGAGCAGGGCGTGGAAGAACGCGGGGAATCGCCAGGTCTGGGCGGCCTTCGCCTCGTCATAGTTGGTGACGGGGTCTTCGGTGAAGAACACACTGAGCATCGTCCCGGCATTCTGAATCCTGTTCGGAACGCTCTCGGCGGTCAGCGCGTCGCCGAGCAGGCGGCCGAGTGTTGCAGCGTTGCGCTCGAGCGCGGCGTACGCGTCGGCATCGGCTGCCCGCAGGCTTGCGAGACCGGCCGCGACGGCGACGGGATTCCCGGACAATGTCCCTGCCTGGTAGACCGCACCGGACGGAGCGAGATGCGCCATGACGTCGGCGCGACCACCGAACGCGGCGGCGGGCAGACCACCGCTCATGACCTTCCCGAAGGTCATGAGGTCGCCCGCGACACCGTCGATGCCGTACCAGCCGGTAGCGCTCGCGCGGAACCCGGTCATGACCTCGTCCATGATCAGCAGAGCACCGTGGTCACGGGTCAACGCGCGCAGGCCTTCGTTGAATCCGGGTGCCGGCGGGACGGTGCCCATGTTTCCGGCGGCGGCTTCGGTGATCACCGCGGCAATCGCCCCGGGGTGCGCGTCGAACGCAGCGCGCACGGCGTCGAGATCGTTGTACGGCACGACGAGGGTGTCCTCGGCCTGCGCCCCGGTCACGCCGGGCGAGGTGGGCAGCCCGAATGTCGCGAGACCGGAACCGGCGTCGGCGAGCAAGGCGTCGACGTGACCGTGATAACACCCGGCGAACTTGATGATCTTCGTGCGCCCGGTGAATCCGCGTGCGAGGCGCACTGCGCTCATGGTGGCCTCGGTACCGGAATTGACCAAGCGGACCTGCTCGACCGGAGCGATCCGGGCGACGATCTCCTCGGCCAGTCCGACTTCTCCGGCGGTCGGGGCGCCGAAGGACAGCCCCGACGATGCCGTGGCGCGCACGGCCTCGACGACCGCGGGATGCGCATGCCCGAGGATCAACGGACCCCACGAACACACCAGGTCAACGTAGGAATTGCCGTCGACGTCCGTAAGCGTGTATCCGGATCCCGACTCGATGAACCGTGGCGTCCCGCCGACCGATCCGAATGCGCGGACCGGCGAATTGACCCCGCCGGGGGTCACCTTCGACGCCCGGGTGAACAGTGCCGCCGAATCGGCGTCGTGGACAGGAGAAGCAGCGGGTGTCGCAGTCACGACGTCCAGTGTCCCAGTTTCCCCGGATTTGCCAAAAGCCGATCGGTGTGCGATACGCGCTGTGAGGCGGATCTCACAGCGAGATCCGGATGTGCCGAGCGGTCGTGAAGTCCCCACGGGACGGCGCCGCGGTCATAGGGTCGCAGGCATGGCAACTACAGGTGAACATCTGAGCAAGGCCCTCGACGGTGCATGGCACAGCGCACGCGACCGCGCTCGGACGAACATGGCCGATCCGATTTTCGCACCGCACTACACCCCCGGACTCGAACAGGCCCGCGAGATCGCCCTCGGACAGATGCGGTTGCTCGCCGAGCACGGATACGCGGAGACGGGTTTCTCGGTCGACTCCGGCGGCACCGGCGATGCCGGTGGCGCCGTGGCGTCGATCGAGATGCTGGCGATGTCCGACCTGTCCTTGATGGTCAAAGCCGGTGTGCAGTGGGGATTGTTCGGCGGGGCGATCGAGAATCTCGGCACGAAGCGTCACCACGACAAGTACATCTCCCCCCTGATCAACCTGGATCTGCTCGGCTGTTTCGCCATGACCGAGACCGGTCACGGCAGCGATGTGCAGGCCCTCGAGACCACCGCGACGTTCGACCCCACCGCGGACGAGTTCGTCATCCACTCCCCCACGGCATCGGCACGCAAGGACTACATCGGCGGCGCCGCGCAGCACGCGACGGTCGCCGCGGTGTTCGCTCAGCTCGTGACGGGGGGTGAGTCGTACGGCGTGCACTGTTTCGTCGTTCCCCTCCGTGATGACGACGGCAACGACCTTCCCGGTGTCACCACTTCCGATTGCGGCCACAAAGGCGGGCTGCCGGGCGTCGACAACGGCCGGATCGTCTTCGACCATGTTCGGATCCCGCGCGAGAACCTGCTCAACCGGTACGCGGACGTCGAGGCGGACGGCACCTACGTCTCCGAGATCGAGAGCTCGAGCCGCCGATTCTTCACCATGGTCGGCACTCTCGTCCGCGGACGAGTCACCGTCGGTGGATCCGCAGGCGCCGCGGCCCGCGTCGCGCTGTCGATCGCGACGCGGTACGCGCTGCTACGTCGCCAATTCGATGCCCCTGGCCGCGACGACGAGGTACTCCTGATGGACTACCTCGTGCACCAGCGGCGACTACTGCCGAACATCGCGAAGTCGTACGCGCTGGGCTTCGCGCAGAACGAGCTGATCTCGACGATGCACCGCATCCAGTCGGCACCGGTGAGCGAAGTGGACCCGCAAGAACAGCGCGAGCTCGAAGGCCGCGCAGCCGGCCTCAAGGTGGCCAACACCTGGCACGCGGCCCGCGCCATCCAGGAATCGCGGGAGGCGTGCGGCGGCGCCGGCTACATGGCCGAGAACCGGTTGACCGCACTACGCGCCGACGTCGACGTGTTCACCAC
Organism: Rhodococcus ruitaii; assembly: GCF_055230935.1. Lineage (NCBI taxonomy): Bacteria > Bacillati > Actinomycetota > Actinomycetes > Mycobacteriales > Nocardiaceae > Rhodococcus > Rhodococcus ruitaii. The sequence continues at coordinate 8,159 of NZ_JBUYWC010000012.1, forward strand.
GTTCGAGGGCGACAACCATGTGCTCACGCAGCTCGTCGCGAAAGAACTGCTCACGGCGTATGCCGACGAGGTCCGGGGGATGAGCCCGGTGGAGTGGATGAGGTTCGCCGCAGACACGATCTCCGACGTCGTGAAGAAGCGCACCGCGGCGCAGCAGATCATCCAGACCATCCTGGACACGCGTCAGGACAACGAGGAGGACGGCAGTCTTTTCAACCGGGGCACGCAGCTGACCATGTTCGAAGACCGAGAGCAGTACTTGCTCTCGACCGCGGCGCGGCGTCTGCAGGCAGCCACCAAGCGCGAGGACAATCCATTCGACGCGTTCAACTTCGTGCAGGACCACGTGCTTCACGCCGCGCGGGCACACATCGACCGCGTCGTCCTGGAGGCATTCGTCGCGGCCATCGACGACTGCAAGGACGGGGCCGCGTGCGATCTGCTCTCGGACCTGTGCGATCTGTTCGCGCTGACGATCATCGACGAGGACAAGGCGTGGTTCATGGAGCACCGGCACCTGTCGGTCGAGCGCTCCAAGGCGGTGCTGCGCGGGATCAACGAGCGTTGCCGCACGTTGCGGCCGCACGTGATGACTCTCGTCGAGGGTCTCGGTGTGCCCGACCAGCTGCTCGGATCGGCGATGCTCGACCGCGAGGGAGCCGCTGATTCCTGAACGCGCTCAGGGCTTTCAGGTGCCGACCAGCTCGCCGAGACTCCCACGGAGCCGGTCGGCATCCTTGGCCCACGCGCGGACGAACGTCCCTCCCCGCAGTCTCAGCCCGATGGCAGTACGCCCACGAGGAGTGTTGGCGAGTTCTCCGAGTACGCGAGCGGTCTCCCACCGCTGTGGTTCGTCCCACGAATCCGTCGCGGGCGGAAGCACTGCCTCGATGTCGCTGACGTCGAGCTCCTCCGTACCCTGACGCAGCACCGTGCGGGTGAGTTCGACACTGACGTGGCGGCGCGCCGCGACCACCATGAGATAGGCGAAACCCGCGAGGAGGATCGCGAGCACCGGCAGCGCAACCCAGTGCACGACGGGTCCTGTCGCGAGTTCGACGATCAGAGCCACCGTGCAGAACACCGGCCCGAACCCGACCGTGCGCCACCTCGCGCCCGGCTCGTGGAACAGCAGCTCGGACACGCCCCCCGGTTCGGTCCGGCCGGTCAAGCGCTGAGCACTCCAGGTATCACGACCAGCAGTGTCGTCACGACACCGAGCACGGCAATCAGCCCGATCAGCACAAGTTCGCGACGACGACCATAGGGCCGGGGTTCCACCTGCATGACGTCCTAACGCTCGACGGGGCCGGCCCTCGGACCGATGATCGTGAGCTCACGGTACTCCGTGGGGCGCGGCGCGCAAACCCGGGCCGCAGTAGTCAGTTCTCGGGCAGCCGTAGAAAATACGCGTTGGAATCGCGCCGGTGCATGAGCACGATCGCACCCACTGTCAGCACAGCCTGAACGATGGAGATCACGCCGAGGGCGAGTCCGGAGCCACCGGTGCCGACACCGATGCCGAACACGGTCGGCAGGGTCGAGAGGGTCATGAACACACCGATCATGGTCAAGACCATGCGCGCCCAGTTCTTCCCCTTGCACATCTGCCGGACTGCGAGATAGAGCAACCCCACGATGACCAGGCCGAAGACCACGGTGAGGATCACGACCAGCGGGATCGCGGCGTCGAGGTCGGAACGGGAGAACTCTTGCGCCCCCGTGTCGGCCATCATCTCGGACATCGTGTCGACGAGGTCGGACCGGCCGCTCCAGAGGTCGAAGGCTCCGAACAGGAGGGTGACCACGGTGAGAACCAGAACTCCACACCACAATTGGTAGGCGGTAGTGATGTCGGGCGGAGCAGACCTGCCGGTAGGGGTGGATCGGTCGGGGGGCGGGGGCAGCGGGAAACTCACGACAGCTTCTCCGCCGCTTCCGCAGCCCAGTAGGTCAGCACGATGTCGGCACCCGCGCGCCTGATTCCGAGCAACGATTCGGCGATCGCCGCGTCGCGATCGATCCAGCCGTTCGCCGCCGCAGCCGAGATCATCGAGTATTCACCCGAAATCTGGTATGCAGCAACGGGAACCGGCGACCGATCCGCAACCTCCCGCAGGACGTCCAGATACGACATGGCCGGTTTGACCATCACCATGTCGGCGCCCTCGGCGAGATCGAGATCGAGTTCGTACAGCGCTTCACGCCGATTCGCCGGATCCTGCTGATAGGTACGCCGATCGCCCTCGAGGGACGAACCGACCGCTTCCCGGAACGGCCCGTAGAACGCCGACGAGTACTTCGCGGTGTACGCGAGCTGCGAGACGTCGACATGACCGGCTGCGTCGAGCGCCGCCCGGATCGAGGCCACCTGCCCGTCCATCATGCCGCTGGGCCCGAGCACATGCGCGCCCGATTCTGCCTGCGCCACAGCCATTTCCGCATACCGCTCGAGGGTCGCGTCGTTGTCGACCGCACCCGACGCCGTGAGTACCCCGCAGTGCCCGTGGTCGGTGAACTCGTCGAGACACGTATCGGCCATGATCACCGTCGAGTCACCGAGCTCGCTACGCAGGGCAGCGAGCGAACGGTTGAGCACCCCGTCCGGGTCCGTTGCACCTGAACCACGCGCGTCCTTGTCTTCGGGTCGCGGCACACCGAACAGCATGAGACCCCCGACACCCACCTCGACAGCAGCTGCAGCTGCAGCGAGCAACGAGTTGTCGGTGTGCTGGTACACGCCGGGCATCGACGGGATCTCCCACGGCTCGGTGCGGCCGTCGGCGACGAACATCGGAAGCACCAGATGCCGGGGCTCGAGCGAGGTCTCCCCGACTAGTCGACGCATCGCCGCGGTCGTACGCAATCGGCGGGGACGGATACCAGGGAACATGTCGTCAGGACCCTCATCAGTTCGGGGAGCCGTGCGCGGTTCTGGTAGCGGTTACTACCGGAACCGCGCACGAGTGGGTCAGCGGCGAGCGCGGGACTTCTTCCGCGGCGGGGGCAGAGCACCCTCCGCGCGCAGTCGCGCGGCGTGCTCGGCAAGGGCCTCGACCAGCGGACCGACCTGGGCGGTCTCGGGTCGTACGTCCACCCGCAGTCCGAATTCGATCGCGGTCTCCGCGGTCTTCGGACCGATGCACGCGACGATGGTGCGCGCGTGCGGCTTTCCGGCGATACCGACGAGATTGCGGACCGTGGACGACGAAGTGAAGCACACCGCGTCGAAACCGCCGGTCTTGATCATCTCGCGGGTCTCCGCCGCCGGCGGCGCGGCCCGGACGGTGCGGTAGGCAGTGACATCGTCGATCTCCCAGCCACGCTCACGCAAGCCTTCGGCGAGCGTCTCGGTCGCGATGTCCGCGCGGGGCAACAACACCCGGTTGACCGGGTCGAACACGTCGTCGTACGGCGCGAACTCGGCGAGCAGGCCTTCGGACGACTGTTCGCCGGTCGGGACGAGTTCGGGCGTGATTCCGAAGGAGCGCACCTTCTCGGCGGTCGCCTGGCCTACGCATGCGATCTTCACGCCGGAGAATGCTCGGGCGTCGAGTCCGAACTCCTCGAACTTCTCCCACACGGCGCGCACCGCGTTGGTCGAGGTGAACACGACCCACTGGTACCGACCGTCGACGAGGCCCTTGACCGCCCTCTCCATCTGAGCGGGACTGCGCGGAGGCTCCACCGAGATCGTCGGCACCTCCATCGGGATCGCACCGTGCGAGACGAGCCGATCGCTCATCTCACCGGCCTGTTCCTTCGTTCGCGGAACCAGCACCGTCCAGCCGTACAAGGCACGCGATTCCCACCACGACATCTTGTTGCGCTGCGACACGACCTTGCCGACCGTCACGACGAGCGGTCCGACGAACTCGGAACCGGCGTCGTTGAGGGTCGCCAGGGTGGCCTCGACGGTGCGCTGCTGACGCGTCGTGCCTCGCACCGTGATGGCGGCGGGGGTCTGTGGAGCGACACCGTGCTCGACGAGCGCACTCGCGGTCTCAGCGAGATGCCCGGATGTCGCGTGCAGTACCAGCGGGCCCGGAGCGGCGGCAAGCGCCGCCCAGTCGACCTCGCCGCGGACGTCGGCCTCGGTGTGGGACGAACCGAGAGCCATGCCGGCGTAGCTGGGGACTGCGGAACCCGCGGGCAGGCCGGGCAGCACCTCGAACACCACCTGAGTGCGCGCCACAGCGTTCACCTCGGCGATCACGGAATCGGTGGTCAGCGGGTCGCCTGCGACGAGGCGCACCACGTCGTGGCCGTTCTTCGCTTCTGCCACCAAGGTCTTGGCGACCTCGGCGGGCTCGCCCAGCGCCGGCCGTACATCGGCGATCGGCTCGCCGGTCGCCGGGTCGATGCCGGCGTCGGCACCTACCAAAGCGACGACATCGCGGTCGACGTCAGGGTCGGTGAAGGTGATCGTGGCACCCGTCAGGACGTCGCGTGCTCGGACGGTGAGCAACGCCGGGTCGCCTGGACCCGACCCCACGAACAGGATCCGTCCGGGAGTGTTCTTACGGACTCGGCTCATCGGTTGTTCTCCAGTGCAATCAAATCTGCGGTAAGGGAAATTCGGGGCGGAATGGAAGCGTCAATCATCGGCGGTCCACTGCTCGTTGTCGACGATCAGTTCTTTCGCACCGAGGTCGAGCAATTCTCGGGCGAGCGTTCTTCCGAGCTCCTCTGCGCGGTCGGGCGACCCGACGATGCTCGCGCGAAGCACGTCCGACCCGTCGTGCGCGGCCGCACACCCGCGTACGGACAGCTCCTCGAACACCCGACCGTCGTCGTCGAGCGACTCGACGACCTCTGCGATCGCGCCGACCGGCGCGGTGCACCCTGCCTCGAGCTCGGCCAGCAGTGCTCGCTCCGCGACAACCGCCGCGCGACTCGCCGGATCGTCCAGTTCGGCCAGCATCTCGATCAGGGCGTCGTCCTCGGCGCGGCACTCGACTGCGAGCGCGCCCTGCGACGGCGCAGGCAGCATCTGTACCGGTTCGAGGGCTTCGGTGATCCGGTCGAGGCGCCCGATCCGCGACAGTCCCGCACGCGCAATGACGATCGCGTCGAGCTCGCCTGAATCGACCTTGCCGATGCGAGTGTCGATGTTGCCGCGCAGCGGCTCGAGCTGCAAACCGAGGCCCAGCGCAGCCAGCTGTGCGCGACGTCGCGGCGCGGAGGTGCCGACCTTCGACCCGGCCGGTAGCTCACCGAGTACCAGCCCGTCCCGAGCGACGAGAGCATCGCGCGGATCCTCGCGGGGAGGAACAGCGGCGATGACCATCCGCGGGTCCTGCTGTGTGGGCAGGTCCTTGTACGAATGCACCGCGACGTCCACGTCGCCGGCCAGCAGAGCCTCGCGGAGTTCTGCAGTGAACACACCGACACCGATTCGTTGCACCGGACCGGGGGTGACGTCGCCCTTCGTCGTGATGACCACGAGTTCTGCCGGATGCCCGGCCGCGATCAGGGCATCGCGAACGGTGCCTGCCTGGGTGGTGGCGAGCACGCTGCCCCGAGTACCGATGCGCAATGTGCGATGCGCGCGCGGTGCGTCGATCCGGGTGGCTTCGGCGCTCATACCGTGCCGTCCTTTCGTGGAGCACGAAGCTCCGTCGTGATGACCGGATCAAGTGCGGCGGACAGATCCGCGGACGTGGTCGGGTCGGTCAGTGACCCCAGTTCCTTCGTGGGGGTCGCAACGGCTTCGACTGCCCCAGGTCTCAGTTCGAACAATTCCCGCAGTGCCTCGGCATACTGGTCGCCGCCCGGCGTCGTGGCAAGCTGCTTCACCCGCACGGTCGGTGCGTGCAGCAACTTGTCGACCACACGGCGCACAGTACGCGCGACTTCGTTGCGCTGACCGTCTCCGAGATCGGGGAGCCTCGAATCGAGGCGCATGAGTTCGCCCTCGACGACCTCCGCTGCCCGCTGACGGAGTGCGGTGACGGTGGGTGTCACCTCCGCGAGTCGCTGCGTGGTGAGGTATCCGGCGAGTTCCGATGCCACGATCACACGGGCCGCCTCGGCATCGTCGGCGGCAGCACCGGCGGCAGGATCGCGCTGCAATGCCTCCATGTCGAAGACCGTCACGCCGGGAAGGCCCGACACGGCAGGTTCGACGTCGCGGGGAAGCCCGAGATCGCAAAGTACGAGTGGGCGTTCTCCACGGCTCGACTGTGCGAGAGCGCGATGGGCATCGGCGAGGGTGACGACGGTGCCGACCGCTCCGGTGCAGGTGACCGCGACGTCGGCCCGCGCCAGCGCTGCGGCCAGATCAGCGAAATCGACGACCTCGGCCTCGACACCGTTTCCGCGCGCCGTCGCAGCGAGACGCTCGGCACGGTCGCGGGTACGGTTCGTGACGATGATCTCGGCGACGCCTGATCGGGTCAAGTGCGCCACTGCGAGACCACCCATCGCGCCTGCACCGATCACCGCGGCGCTCCGGCCCCGCAAGCCGCTACCACCGAAGAGTGCACCGGCCTTGTCGAGGGCAACCGACACGACGGATGCACCGGCCGCGTCGATCCCGGTCTCCGAGTGCACACGCTTGCCGACCCGCAATGCCTGCTGCGCGAGTTCGTGCAGCGCACGCCCCGCAGCCTGCTGCGCATCGGCGGTGGCGTAGGCGGTACGGATCTGGCCGAGGATCTGCTGCTCACCGACAACCATGGAGTCGAGGCCGCTGGCCACCGAGAAGAGATGCTCCGCAGCGGCTTCGCTGTAGCGCACGTAGGCGTGCTTGTGCAGATCAGCCAGCGTCAGACCCGCGTGTTCCGACAGCAGTTCGCTCACATCGGCGAGCGCACCGTGGAATGCATCGACGACGGCGTAGATCTCGACCCGGTTGCAGGTCGAGACGATCATCGCTTCGGAGATGTGATCCGACGCCATCATCTTGTCGGTCAGTTTGGGTCGGTCGGTATCGGCGACGGCCACCTTCTCGAGAACCGACACCGGTGCGCTCCGATGCGAAATGCCGACGAGGAGAACACTCACGGCGCAATCACCGATCCGTTTCTGGTCACGGCCGAACCCAACGGGCCCGCCTTACCTGCTCTGGATCGCCGAGCCGGGCTCGGCGTGGATACCGCAGACCCGATCGGGCCGCGGGTGGACGGGATACCCGCCGTGTGCGCTCCCCCGGCGGCCCGGAGAAGTTCGTCGTTTCGTGCGCTGTTGAACGAGAGCACCTGCATCTCGACCGCAAGGTCGACGCGGCGCACCTCGACGTATTCGGGCACGTCGAGTTCGATCGGAGCGAAGGTCAGGACACTGCGAACACCGGAGCGCACAAGCACGTCACAGACGTTCTGAGCGACATCCTCGGGTGTGGCCACGACCCCGATGGTGGCACCGAGTTCACGAGCGTCGGATTCCAGCCGGTCGGCGCCTCGGACCCTGAGGTCGCCCACGGTCGTCCCCACCACGGCAGGGTCGGCGTCGAACAGGGCTGCGAGGGTGAAGCCCCGACGATCGAATCCGGGGTAGCACGCAAGCGCACGACCGAGGTTGCCCACTCCGACGAGAACGACACGGTGGCCGCGATCGAGACCGAGTGCATTCTCGATGCGCGTCTGGAGGCGCAGGACGTCGTAGCCGACACCGCGCACTCCGTTGGGTCCGAGAAACGACAGGTCTTTGCGAAGTTTCGCCGAACCGACCCCGGCTGCGCTCGCCAATTCCTCACTCGAGACAATGAGCGTGCCGGTTTCGGAGAGGCCCGCGAGGACCCGCAGATAGTTCGCGAGACGCGTCACAGTAGCCTGTGGGATATCTCGGTACTGAGAACTCGGAGCGACCCGCTCGGCATTCGGAGTAACGCGTTCGGAACTCTGATTGGCACCCTCGCCGGTCCCGGCGGTGCCGCGGGCGTCGTCGCCCTGCGGTGGGTGCGGTTGCGTCACGTTCGTGGCTCCTCGTCCGGCCGGTGGACACGTCCGGCCTCACGGTGATCCGGGATTTCGTCCTCACCACGGTAACCGCTTGTGAACCCATGCACAAAGTTGCTCGAAGACCCCCGAATGTGCTTCCCACCTGCATCACGGCCGAAAGACACAATCTCAACGTGCGAGATCTGCGCGCAACCGCGACTCGTCGACCTCCCAGTAGCTGTGCTCCTTACCGTCGAGAAGCACCACGGGCAGACGGTCCCCGAACTCGGCCCGCAACTCAGGGTCGGTCGACGCCGCTTCGTCCACATCGATGCAGGTGACCTGCAGCCCGAACTCGGCACACACCGTTTCGAGAACGATGCGCGCGGGCCCACAGCTACCGCACCCGGCACGAACCAGAAGCGTCACCTCGTGAGCGGATGCCGGGGCCCCGGACGCACCGGAATAGTGATCGTTCATGGCGTCCACTCTGCGTCATCACCTCCGAAGCTCTGCGACATCCCCCCTGAGCACTGCGAGATCACACCGGAGATGAAGGTCACACACATCGATCGGCCGGCCGTCGAACCCTGATATCGCGTCGACCACGGGTTACGCTTGCGGCTGGTCGTGCATTGTGATGTGACGATAGGTCAGCACGACCGTCACGACACGGGAGGTGCGGGTGCCTGAACGTTCGTTGCCGTACGAGCGGGGTATGAGTGAGGCGTGGGCGCGCATCATTCGCCCCGGTAGGCGCGTTCTGTCGCGCAAATTCGGTCCGAGCGAAGAAGAGGTCCGCGCGAACCTCGCCGGTGAAGCCAGCGCCGACGCCGCGCTCGCCTTGCACGGTGCCCGGAGCGAACCCGCAGCGGGAATCGCGCACGATGCCGACACCGGGCCCCGCGGCGCAACCGACCTGACAGCGGCAGCATTCTTCGACGTCGACAACACCATGGTGCAGGGCGCGTCGATCATCCACTTCGCCCGAGGCCTGGTTGCGCGGAACTACTTCCGCAAGACCGACCTCTTCGAGTTCGCCTGGCAACAGGTGAAGTTCCGGATCACCGGCAAGGAGAACAGCGACGACGTCGCCAGCGGCCGCGACAAGGCACTTTCCTTCGTACAGGGCAGATCCACCTCGGAACTCCGCCGACTCGGCGAGGAGGTCTACGACGAGATCATCGCCGACAAGATCTGGCCGGGCACCCGCATGCTTGCGCAGATGCATCTCGACGCCGGCCAGCAAGTGTGGCTGGTCACCGCCACCCCGGTCGAGCTCGCCGATGTCATTGCCAAGCGCCTCGGCCTGACCGGCGCCTTGGGCACCGTCGCGGAATCGGAGGACGGGGTGTTCACCGGCCGCCTCGTCGGCGACATCCTGCACGGACTCGGCAAGGCCCACGCGGTTCGTGCACTCGCGATCCGCGAGGGCCTGAACCTCAAACGATGTACTGCGTATTCCGACAGCCACAACGATGTGCCGATGTTGTCACTGGTGGGCACCGCTGTCGCGATCAATCCAGATCCCGATCTGCGGCAGGTCGCGCGCACCCGGGGCTGGGAGGTACGCGATTTCCGCACGGCACGCAAGGCCGCGAAGGTCGGAGTACCGACGGCGCTCGGCCTCGGCGCGGCCGGCGGCGCGGTCGCCATCGCACTCGGGCGACGCCGCGACAAGGCCGCCTGATCCAGGCTCTGCCGGCCCAGCCTGGATCAGGCCTCAGCCGAGGAAGACGTTCCGGCGCCGGGTGAGCAGTTTGTAGAGAGTCTGCTGGATCACTTCACGAACATGATCGGTGACCTCGAACAACACCATCGGGTCGTCGGCCGCCGCCTCGTCGTGGACGTCGGTGGCGATGGGCGTTCCGAATTCGATGGACCACTTGGATGGCAGCGGCACCGCGCCGAGCGGGCCGAACGCCGGGAAGAGCGGCGTGATCGGGAAATAGGGCAAGCCGAGCAACCGCGCGAGTGACGTGAGGTCGGCGATGTGCGGGTAGATCTCCTCGGACCCTACGATCGAGCACGGGATGATCGGCGCGTGGGTCTTGAGCGCGGCGGAGACAAAACCGCCGCGTCCGAAACGCTGCAGCTTGTACCGCTCTTTGAACGGCTTGCCGAGCCCTTTGTATCCTTCCGGGAACACGGCGACGACCTGGTCTTCCTCGAGCAGCCGTTCGGCGTCGGGATGGCAGGCGAGGGTGTGCCCTGCCTTACGTGCCACTGTGCCGACGACCGGCATGTCGAAGGCCAGATCTGCCGCGAGCATCCGAAGCGGCCGGTGCGCGCGGTCGTGCACGGCGACGGACGTCATCAGTGCGTCGACGGGCAAGGTACCCGCATGATTCGCGACGATCAGCGCCCGGCCATCGGTTGGAATGTTCTCGATCCCCCGGACTTCGACGCGGAACCACTTGTCGAACAGGGGACGCAGCGTGGGCATGAGGATGTTGTCGTTGAAATGCGGATCGAAGCCGAAGTCGTCGACCTCGTAGTCACCGGTGATCCGGCGCCTGAGAAATTCTGCGCCACCCGTGACCTGCCCGATGAGGGCGGTACGCAGATCGTCGAGGAATCCGTCGACGGCCGTGTGCTGCGGTGGCAACGGTGCCGCGCCCGCGGTGGGGGCGCCTTGCGCGGGGTGCGCGGCAAACGAGTCCGCGGGTTTGGGAGGAACCGTCCGCCGGCTTCCACCATGCAGCGGTATGACCTTGGCAACCTGAGTCATCGCACCTCCGTCCGCTCCCCGAGCGCGGAAAGCAGCATCGATTCGGCCTTGTCGACCCATTCGGACTTCACGACTCGGGACATCCCGATTCCCCGTGCAAAGTCGTCGAGGGCTTCCTTGGTGGTCCAGCGCGGTTCGAATCCGAGCTCCTCGCGCATGCGCGTCGTATCGAGGCCGCACCCGAAGTGGAAGTAGTCGAGTTCTTCCTTCGTGAACGACTTCATCACCGACCCCACAAGGGCATGGCCCACATTACGGAACAGGCTGTAGGGCATCGGCACGGTCAGGCCACCCGCCCGGCGCACGGCCTGCGTCATCATCACGATGCCGTCGCCCGCCACGTTGTAGGTGCCGGACGGCCCACCGAGCGTCGCGCATTCGAGGGCGCCGAGCGCATCCTCCTCGTGCAGCAACTGCAACCGCGCGTCGCGGCCGAGGACATTCGGCACCAGCGGCGAGGTGAGATAGTTCGAGACCGACCCAGGCAGGCGATTGCCGACCGTGGGCGCGAGCCGCAGGATCGTGGTGGCGATGTCGCTGCGTCGTCGTGCGAGACCTCGCAGGTAGCCTTCGATCTCGATCATGTCGCGGGCGAATGCCCCGGTGGGACGCCGCCGCGCGCTCATCTCCTCCGTGAACTTCGCGGGGTCTTTGGCGCTCGAACCGTAGACCACCGACGACGAACGCAACACCACCTTGCGCACCGACGGCGCCTTCTGACACACCGCGAACAGTTGCATCGCACCGATGACGTTCATGTCCTTCATCGCAGCGCGTGCGCCGGATTTCGGCGCTTTCGTGACCGCCGACGCGTGCACGACGGTATCCACGTTCATGTTTCTGATGACCTTGCCGATCAGCGGGTTCCTGATGTCGGCGAGAACGAATTCGGCGCGTCCCATGCGGCGATGCATGTCTTTGGTGGGTGACTGGGTATCGACGGCGATGACCCGTTCGATGTCGGGGTTCTGAGCCAGCCTAGTGACGAGGAAGCCACCGAGGAATCGGCTCGCACCCGTCACCAATACAACACCTGGCGGCTCGGTCTGCCGCCCGTGTGATGTCGAAGTCACAGCACCCCCTGCTTTGCAGAACATCTCCGTCGTCGGTCCCACCTCGGCCGCAGGACGGTATGCGCTACAACGATACGATGACATCGGCAACATCGCATGACACCTGGGTAAACGTCGAGGTGCTCATCGTGCAGGAACGGCGAATGCCCGTCACCATGGGTGACGGGCATTCGCCGGTAGCACTGCTACCGGCAGGGCGTGAGTGCCGATACCGGCAGGGCCTCTTACTTGCCGAGTTTCCTGCGCTGCACGCGAGTGCGGCGGAGCAACTTGCGGTGCTTCTTCTTCGACATGCGCTTGCGGCGCTTCTTGATCACAGACCCCATGTGGGCATCCCTCACGTTCTTATAGCGTTCCTGCGCACGCCGGTGACGTACGCCTTCTTCTGTCGGACGCTGGGCCTCGTGGTGACGAGTTCAGCGCCTCACGACACCGGCTGACCGGTACGACGAATTGCAATCGTACCGGTGCAGGAACGACCGGATGAAATCGAGGTCCGCTCCGTGCTGCCACAGCCTTCCGCGTCGGTCTACCCGACGTCGAAGTACGACGTCTCGAGATAGTCGTGAACCGCCTTTGCATGCACACGGAACGAACGTCCGACGCGCACGGCGGGCAGTTCACCGCTGTGTACGAGCCTGTACACGGTCATCTTCGACACCCTCATCAACGACGCCACTTCCGCGACCGTCAGGAATTGGGTACCTGCGAGGACCGACTGTCCGTCTTGGGGTTGTCCCTTCGACGGTGTATTTCCTGAAACCATTACACACCTCCGGCACGTCCGCGCCGCCGGCTTCCCCTCCGGCGGAACAGACACGCACGTGCTCTTTCGAGCTTAGCGTGACGAATGGTTCCTGTGCGACGATGGCGGCCATCAATTTCACTTCTGTCACACTGTTACGGCGTGTTGTGAGGCCCGACTTCGGTGAGTTCGCCTAGTCGGATCGAGCGCCGAGCTGCACCGATCGCTGCCGCGCGGCCTCGAGCGCATCGTAGAACGCGGTACGGACTCCGCCCCGCTCGAATTCTCTGATCGCTGCCGCAGTGGTGCCTCCGGGCGACGTCACGGCCGCACGCAGGTCCGCCGCGTTCTCCCCGGACTGCGCGAGCATCGCCGCCGAGCCGGTCATGGTCTGCACTACGAGATCCGTGGCGACGGTGCGGCTCAGCCCGAGCGCAACACCGGCGTCGATCATCGCCTCGGCGACCAGGAAGAAGTACGCGGGACCGGAGCCCGAGACCGCGGTGACCGCGTCCATCTGCGATTCGGGCACGATCGACACCGCGCCCACCGATCCGAGCATCTCGCGCACCAGGTCGAGGTGCTCGCCTTTCGCGTGACGTCCGGCGGCAAGCACACTCGCGCCCTGCCCCACGAGCATCGGAGTATTGGGCATCACGCGGATGACAGGAGAGCCCGCGGGAAGCTTGTTCTCGTAGTGCGCGGTCGTGACTCCCGCGACGAGAGAGACCACGATCTGCTCGGTGTCGCTGTCGAGGTCGGCCGAGGCCACCTCGGCGATCACCGGATCGACATCGCCGGGCTTCACGGCCACCACGATCACGTCGGCGCCCTCGACCGCATCGGCCGTGCCGTCGGTGACGCGAATCGCATACGCGCGCGCCAGTTCGTCCGCTCTCTCGGGTAGCTTCTCGACCACCACGAGGTCCTTGGTTGCGTAGCTGTTCTGCAGCAACCCCGAGATCAGTGCCTCACCGATCCGGCCGCCACCGATCACCGCAATTCTCGTCATGGGTGACAGCGTGCCACGGGTCCCGGTGTGGCACGCATCGCAGCCCCTGCTGGATCAGGTCGTCGGCCGGTCGGGTCGTCAGCGCGGAATCATCGCGAGCTGACGGGACTGCACCACGACGGCCCCTGTGGAGTCGACCACGGTGTGATCCGACTCGAACCAGGTCTGTCCGAGCACGATGCTCTCGTTCGTCAGGCGCAGCCAGCCCGGCGCGGGAAGCGCGCGCAGATAGGCGGTCAGCTGCACGGTGGGCGCCCACCCGAACATGCCGCGGTTCATCGTCACGGGCGCCGAGATGTCTCCTGCCATGAGGGCGAACAGTGCCACCGTATCGAGGTCCGCCTCGTCGGCGGGACTCAACTTCGTCCACATCGCGATGCGTGGGTCACCCTCGCGATCACCGCGCAGGAATCCTGCGGTCGACTCGTCGACGCGCATGTCGACGGAGCCACACAGGTTCACGATTTGGCCCATCGGGTGAGCAGGCGTGACGACGACCGCGTCCTCGGGTGGCCGGGCGGCCAACTCGGTGGCCGGGTGCGGTACCGCGTGGCGCGGCTCGCCGCCGTCGGGCACGCCCAACGTGACGCTCGCGCGTACCGCGACCCGGCCGTCCTGCGCGAGTTCGGTTTCCACCACGGAGACCTGTTTGCCCAGCTTTCGGAGCACAGTGGTGATCTCGACATCGCCCGGGTCGGGCGCAGACACGAAGGACGCGCTCACCGCGAGAGGCTGGACCGCGGGATCTGCACCGGCCGCGATCACGGCGCGGCGGGCGGAGGCGGCACTCACCGCGAGCATGCATCCACCGTGCACCTTGGGTCCGATGGTCCAGGTGGGCGCGATGTGCGCCGACCAGGCGCCCTCGCCGATGGCCGTGAGTGCGGTCAGGTCACGGAACGGATGGTCGGTGGTCACTGGGTCTCCTGCGGGTGTCGATCTGATTCGGTGTGGTCCGGGTGGTCGGAGTCCGGGTGGTCGGAGTCGGCTGCTGCCGAGAAGATCCGGGCAGCGCGGTGCTGGTGCGCGAGGCGACGCATCGCGGCGAGCACCGGTTCGTACAGCGCGGTGCCGAGGACGGCGGCTTCGACGGTTTCCTGCCGGGAAGCAGCCGGGAGAAGGTCGACCTCGAGGTCTGCGATCGCGCGGATGTGCTCCCCGTAGACGTCGATGCGCCGGTCGGACATGGTCAGTCCGGCCGATTCGAGCGCCGCAAGCGCATGTTCGAGCTGGGCGACCGCGGTGAATCGCGGGTCGTACAGCTGCCCGAGCCGCGCGAGCAGCGCGCGAGTGCGCGGGTAGTCGGCGTCGGGTGGGTTGTCGACATAGGGCGGGAGCGCCATCACCGCCTTGCCGAGGGCGACGAACAGATCCTCGTCCGGATTCTCGGCGAGCGCGACGACCGCTTTGATCTTGTCGAGCGGAAGTCCCTGACCCGCGAGTGCGCGGACCAGACCGAGTCGTTGCACGTGTGTGTCGTCGTATTGCGCCTGTGTCGCGCTAGTTGCGCGACCGGACATCAGCAGCCCTTCGCGCAGGTAGTACTTCACTGTGGCCAGTGGCACGCCGGTGCGCGCAGCCAACTCCGAGATCCGCATGCCCACCTCCGATCCCTTGACATCGGATACTATAACTATCCAGTATTGGATACTGGAACTATCCAATCTATAACAGGGGCACCTCATGAATCCTGTGCTCGTCATCGTTCTCGGAGCGACCATGCTGACCGTCGTCGGTATTGCATTCGGCGGAACCTTTCTCCTGCGCGTCGCCAACGGGAGCGTGCCCGCCAATGATCTTCAGAAGTCGTTCTTCCGCGCCGGGCATGCACACGCCGGAGTTCTCGTGACACTCGGCATACTCGTCGCCGTGACCACTCACGTCACCGGTGCGTCGCCGGGGTGGGCGTCTGCAGGTTCCATCGCCGTGCTGGCCTCCGCCATCTTCGTCCCGGCCGGGTTCTTCCTGTCGGTACTGGGTGCGAATCCCACACGACCAGGCCGGATGATGGCATCCGTGTGGCTCGGCGCCGCATCACTGACCGTCGGCGTCGTGATCTCAGGTGTCGCGGTTCTCGCTGCCGGGATCAGCGCTCTCTGACACAGTTTCCCCGCCCGGGACGGGCACATCAGCACCGGGGATTCGGGCGACGCCCGCCGCGCGTGGATACTCGGGGCGTGTAGTGATCGCGCTCTGAGCAGGGCGATCGAGGTGTTTTCGTGCAAACGAGAGTGCCCGACCGAGCATCACCGACCGTTCGGACCGGGTCCGCGCGCTCTGCGTACTCACTTCGAGCACCACCTGGCCCGCGAAGTCGCTGGCGGCGAGTCGCCGGCACACCTCGGCGCACGGCTGGTCCCCTGCCCCCGGGATCAGGTGTTCATCCACCGACGACCCGCGACCATCGGCGAGGTGCAGGTGATTGAGCCCCTCCCCCATCCGTTCCGCGAGCGCGAGTGCATCCATTCCCGCGGTGGCGGTGTGCGACAGGTCGAGCGTGTAGTGATCGAAGCCCGTGTCGGTGGGGTCGAGCGACGGACTGTACGCCGACACCGCGGGGCCAGGACCGCCACGACGCCGCAGGCGGTGCGCGCCGCGGTCGCGGAACAGCACGTCCGCACGCATCGGATACATGTTCTCGACCGACACCGACACGTGACTGCCCTGCTCCAGGGTCTTCACCTGCTCGACGAATCCCTCGGCATATCGACGTTGCCAGCGGAAAGGCGGATGCACCACCACGGTCGACGCACCGAGGAGCTCGGCCGCCTCGACCGACCGGCCGAGCTTGGCCGCCGGATCCGCACCCCAGACCCGCTGGGAGATGAGCAGGCACGGCACGTGCACCGCGAGCACCGGAATCCCGTACTTGCGCACGAGTCGCTGTACGGCCCCGGGATCCTGACTCACCGGGTCTGCCCACACCATGAGTTCGACACCGTCGTAGTCGAGGTCGGCGGCGAACCGGAAGGCCGCCTCGGTGTTCTCGGGATACACCGAGGCCGTCGACAACCCCACCGGAATGCGCCGCGCTGTCACCATGACGGCAGCCTCATCCGCTGGGGAGTAGGAACAGCAGCGGGCCGAACGCCACGAACGCACCCACCCCGACGGCGATGAGCTGACTGGTGATGTCGTCTGTGCGGCGAAGAACCCGCACCAATGCCACCAGGCCCACGATCACCAGCAGTGCAAGACCGAACGCCACCCACGGCATCATGTCCCACAGCTTCTCGAAGCCCTTGAACAACAGGCCCCCGACGACAACCGCAGCGATGCTCTCTCCGATGAGCAGCGCCCACTGCTTGACACCGCCCCCGCCGTGGTCATCGGGCGTGCCCTTGCGGGAATTGCTCTTCGACGAGGCACTCGACGACCCGGCCTCCTCCGTCGACCCGTTCTCGTCCGCCGACCCGGCCTTGCTTGTCGACTGGGACTTGCTTGTCGACTGGGACTTGCTCGTCGAAGTCACCTTGCTTTTCGAAGACAGCTCGTCCTTGGAAGACTGCTTGTCCTTCGACGACGCCTTACCGCGAGTCTCGCTCTTCGCCAGACCGATGGTTTCAGTGTCGTCGTCGTCCGCGCCGGTACCCTGAAGATCGCTTGCCGGACCCGAGAGCAGTCGAGGCTCCGGGGCGTCCGATGCCCGCGGACCAGGTACCGCAGGAGAGGCCGCTGGCCCGGATCCTGCCACATTGTCCAGATGCGCCCTCACCCGGCGCGGCAGGGCGTCCGGGCGGATGATCTCTGTCGGTGATTCGACCTTGGCGCCGTCCGAGACCGTGGTCGGGTGGCCCTCCGCGTCGCCGTGCCCGAACGCTGCTTTCTTGTCGATGTCCGGTTTTCCGACAGCCGGCTTACGGGCCGTCGACTTCGCGACGGCCGACTCGACCGCGGGGGTTACCGTCGTCGCGTCCGAGTAGCCCCGGTTCGGGGTGATCGTCGTCAACTCGTTGCCGGAGGGCGGCGCCGGAGTCGACAGCGTCGGTGGTGCGACCTTCGGAGTCTCGGGTACAACCGGCTCGACCTGTGGAGTCTGCGGAACCGCAGGTGCCACTTCGGGAGTCCTGGGGGTTGCCACCTCGGGCGCCGCCGGACTGCGATCGTCCACCGGCGAGCCGCTCGCGGACTCCGGCTCCGGCCCCGCCTCCTCGGGCACCCGTGTGACCGGTATCTCGCCGGTCAGTTCCGCCACCGAGATACCGCCGGTGGTGCCACGGCGACGGCGGCCACCGCTTCCGCTGCGCGAATCCACCTTCTTGCCGTTCCGCGCGAGCAGTTCTGCTACCGAAATCTGTCCGGTGTCCGTGCCCTTGCTGTCGGTCACTTGGCTGCCACCACCAGTTCCCCGCCCATCTCAGTGTCGAGCTTCCGAAGTATCAAACCCTCACGCAGCGCCCACGGGCAGATCTCCAGGGTCTCGATCCCGAGCGCCCGCATGCTCGCTTCAGCCACCAGCGCACCAGCGACGAGTTGCTGGGACCGGTCCGAGCTCACGCCTTCGAGCTCCGCACGATCCGACGTCGTCATCCGCGAGATGAACGCGATCAGCTGCCGCAGGCCGCTCGCCGTCAACGTCCGTCGCACACGGATCCCCGCCGACGATGGTGCTGCACCCGTCAATCGTGCCAGTGTGCGGAATGTCTTGGAACTCGCAACGGCAAGGTCGGGGTCGCCGGCCCGACGCAAATTCTTCGTCGGCTCCGCAAGCTCTGCATCGAGCCAATCACGCAACGCCGCGATACGACGCTTGCCGGGAGGGTCCTCCGGGAACCAGTCACGAGTCAGGCGACCGGCACCGAGCTGCAGCGAGTACGCCACATCGGGATCCTCGTCGCCGCCGAAGGTCAGCTCGAGCGAACCACCGCCGATATCGAGGTTGAGGATGCGACCGGCACTCCACCCGTACCAGCGGCGCACCGCCAGGAACGTCAGTCGCGCCTCGTCGACGCCGGACAGGACGTCGAGGTGTACCCCGGCCTCGTTCCGGACCCTGGCCAGGACTTCCTCGGAATTTCCGGCGTCACGGACGGCCGAGGTGGCGAAGGCCATGAGCTCACCGCACCCGGAGGTCGTGGCAATGCCGGCGAACTCCCGGGCCGTCGCCACCAGTCGATCGGCACCGGACGCCGTGACGTGCCCGTCGTCGTCGATGTTCTCGGACAACCGCAATGTCGCCTTGGTCGAGCTCATGGGTGTGGGGTGGCCGCCACGATGGGCGTCCACTACCAGCAGATGAACGGTGTTGCTTCCGACGTCGAGTACCCCTAGGCGCACATCAATACGGTACTGGGTCTACCGTCGGGGGTTGTGACAGCAGGTATGTCCGGAGCTCAGCCCAAGATCGTTCCGGCCCCAGAAGTTCCTCTCGACTTTCCCCGCGAGTGGGTCGAGTTCACCGACCCCGACAACGACGAACACCTCATCGCTGCAGACATGACTTGGCTGCTCTCCCGGTGGACTTGCGTGTTCGGGACGCCGTCGTGCCAGGGCATCATCGCCGAGCGACCCGACGATGGATGCTGCTCGCACGGGGCATTCCTGACCGACCGCGACGACAGGAAGAAGCTCGCCGGGGCGGTGAAGCATCTCACTTCCGACGACTGGCAATTCATGGAGAAAGGTCTCGGCAAGAAGGGCTTCCTCGAGGAGGACGAACTCGAGGACGAACCCGCGCTGCGCACTCGCCGATACAAAGGTGCGTGCATTTTCCTGAACCGTCCGGGCTTCGAAGGCGGTGTGGGCTGCGCGTTGCACAAGATGGCGCTACGTCGCGGAATCGAGCCGCTCGAGATGAAGCCGGACGTGTGCTGGCAGCTCCCGATCCGCCGTACCCAGGACTGGGTGGAGCGACCTGACGGCACCGAGATCCTGCGCACCACCATCACGGAATTCGACCGGCGAGGCTGGGGTGAGGGCGGCCACGATCTGGACTGGTACTGCTCCGGCTCCCCCGATGCGCATGTCGGCACGAAGCCGGTGTGGCAGTCGTACGCACCCGAACTTCGAGAGCTCATCGGGAAACCCGCCTACGACGAGCTGGCCCGCCTGTGCAAGCGGCGCGCGGGTCTCGGACTGATCGCGATCCATCCGGCAACCGTGGACGCCGAGCACCACCACTGAACCCGTGCGTGGTTTCGGTAGCTCCGGCTACCGAAACCACGCACCGGGGTGTCAGCCCTCCAGCTTGTAGCCCAGGCCCCGCACGGTCACCAGATGCTGCGGTTTGGCGGGATCGGTCTCGATCTTCGAGCGCAACCGCTTGACGTGGACGTCGAGGGTTTTCGTGTCACCCACGTAATCCGCCCCCCACACCCGGTCGATGAGCTGTCCGCGTGTCAGGACACGTCCCGAATTACGCAGCAGATATTCGAGTAGATCGAATTCCTTGAGCGGCAGAGCAACGTCCGCACCGTCGACCTGAACGACGTGCCGGTCGACGTCCATGCGCACGGGACCGGCCGCAAGCACAGCGTCGTCCTGCCCGATCTCGACATCCGGGTCGGCGCCTCGCCGCAGGACCGCGCGGATCCGCGCGATGAGCTCCCGCGCCGAATACGGCTTGGTCACGTAGTCGTCGGCACCGAGTTCGAGCCCCACGACCTTGTCTATTTCGCTGTCGCGCGCGGTCACCATGATGACCGGCACCCCCGAACGGCTCCGCAACTGCTTGCACACGTCGGTGCCGCTCATGCCCGGCAGCATCAGGTCGAGAAGGACGATGTCTGCCCCGCTCTGGTCGAACTCCGCCAACGCCGTGGGTCCATCGCCCGCGATTGTGGTCTCGAAACCCTCCTTTCGCAGCAGGAATGCGAGCGGATCCGCCAGCGACTCCTCGTCCTCCACAATCAGCACACGCGTCACCGTTGCGTCCTCCGTTGCTTTCTCTGTTCTGTGCCACCCGATTCCGGGTGCGGTTCCGGTCGGACTCATTGTCCGACCGCCGTATCGTGCCGCGTTGCGGCGGGTTCGTCGTCCTGCTTGTCGAAATGAGCCGGGACGAGCAGGGTGAATGTCGAGCCGGTTCCCGGTTTGCTCCACAGCACGATGTCGCCGTGGTGGTTCGCGGCGACATGCTTGACGATCGCCAGACCCAGGCCGGTACCTCCCGTTGCCCGCGACCGGGCCTTGTCGACGCGGAAGAAGCGTTCGAATACGCGCTCCTGGTACTGACGCTCGATTCCGATACCCCGGTCGGTGACCGCGATGGCGACACACCCGTCACGAATCGATCTGCTCACCGTCACCGGGCTGCCGGGCGGGGAGTAGGCGATCGCATTCTCGATGAGATTGGTCAGCGCTGTGACGAGCAAAAGGTGGTCACCGCGCATCTGGTAGCCGGTCGGGCGATCGGTGTTGATCTCGATGTTCGCGTTCTCTGCGGTGAGCCGGGTGCGGTCGAGGGCGTCCTCGATCACCATGTCGACGTCGACTTCCTCGAGATCCGGGAGCTTCTCCGCACCCTGCAGGCGCGACAACGCGATCAGTTCGGTGACCATGTTGCCGAGTCGGGTCGCTTCACTCTGGACCCGTTGCCCGAAGTGCCGCACGCTCTCGGGATCGTCGATGGATTCGAGCAGGGCCTCTGCCAGCAACGCCATCGCCCCCACCGGCGTCTTGAGTTCGTGGCTGACGTTGGCGACGAAGTCGCGGCGGGTGGCTTCCATCCGGACCTGCTCGGAGTCGTCGTAGGCGTAGAGGACCACGAATCGTGGATCCTCGACGAGAAGCTTCTTGGCAACGCAGCGCACCGCGACACGATCGCGGCCGTGCGGGTTCTTCCGGCTGAGGTCGAGTTCGACGTCGGTCCCCTCGTCGAGGACCCGTCCTGCGGCGATCCATGCGCGTTCGTCGAGGAGCCGCCGGGTGACGAGGCCCAGTTCCTCGGCACGCGGGTTGTAGAGAATGACGTCGTGAAACTTGTCGACGACAGCGATACCCGTGGACGAGCCGTACACGACACGGTCCAGCACGGTCGCCATCGTGAGTTCGTCGTCGTCGTTGTCGTCGCGACGACGACGCGACCACATCAGTGAGACGGCGAGCAGTGCGCCCAGGATTGCGGCGACCACGGCCACCAGGACGACCTGCAGAACGTTCACGAATCAAATCGT
Source organism: Rhodococcus ruitaii (assembly GCF_055230935.1). NCBI lineage: Bacteria > Bacillati > Actinomycetota > Actinomycetes > Mycobacteriales > Nocardiaceae > Rhodococcus > Rhodococcus ruitaii. The sequence goes on from NZ_JBUYWC010000012.1 coordinate 29,717, forward strand.
AATGACACCCCACCGGGCAACAACAGCGGGTCGCTGACACTCCCTGCACGTCACGGGCCATTTTTTCGTGGTTGCCCCGTTGTTCACCAGAAGTTTGCCGGACCCCGCGCGACAAAGAAGTCACGCAGGATCCGTTTGTTCGATCCGTGCTACCCGGCGCCTTGGTTCGCAACGGCCGCAGCACCTGCCGCAGCGGCCTCGGGGTCGAGGTAGGTTCCACCCGGGTTGAGCGGACGCAGATTCTCGTCGAGGTCGTACCGCAGGGGGATACCGGTCGGGATGTTCAGGCCGGCGATGTCGTCGTCGGAGATGCCGTCGAGGTGCTTGACCAGTGCCCGCAGCGAGTTGCCGTGCGCGGTGACCAGTACGGTCCTCCCCGCCAGCAGATCCTTCGAGATGACCTCTTCCCAGTACGGGATCAGACGGTTCACGACGTCCTGAAGGCACTCGGTCAGCGGCACCTCGTCGAGGTCCGCGTAGCGCGGGTCCTGATCCTGGCTGTACTTCGACCCCGCGTCGATCGGCGGCGGCGGTGTGTCGTAGCTGCGACGCCAGAGCATGAACTGCTCGTCGCCGAACTCGTCCTTGATCTCAGCCTTGTTCTTGCCCTGCAGGGCACCGTAGTGCCGTTCGTTGAGTCGCCAGTCGCGTACGACCGGGATCCAGTGGCGTTCTGCGGCGTCGAGGGCGAAGTTCGCGGTGCTGATCGCGCGACGCAGCAGCGAGGTGTAGAGGACATCGGGAAGGACGTTCTGCTCTGCGAGCAGGGCGCCTGCGCGCTTGCCCTCCGCGACACCCTTGTCGGTGAGATGCACGTCCACCCAGCCGGTGAACAGGTTCATCGCGTTCCATTCGCTCTCGCCGTGGCGGAGCAGGACAAGTGTTCCGATAGTCATGGCTCCAATCCTGACACGATCGCGTGACCGATTCCTCCACGGGAGCATCCGATGTCGGCCATACCTGACAACACGCGTTGCTCTACACCCCGGGTGCCGGAACGCCCGGCCACGCACTCAGCCGGCGCCCCACCCCCGTGCCTGCTGGCGTGAAGGTCGCGATGCAGAGACCGACATGCACGGACGAACGCACATGTCCCGCGTGCACGGTGTGCACGCGGGACATGTCACGACTACCGCAGGACGCGGTCGGGTCAGAGGTACTGACCGCAGACCGGCCATGCACCGACGCCCTGGCCGGCGAGGACGTTCTCGGCGACACGGATCTGCTCTGCCTTGGACGCATTGCTGGCAACGCCGGTGCCACCGTACGCCTCCCAGGTGCTCTGGCTGAACTGGAGGCCACCGTAGTAGCCGTTACCCGTGTTGATGGCCCAGTTGCCGCCACTCTCACACTGCGCGACGGCATCCCAGTTTCCGGACGCTGCGTTCGCGGTGCCGGTTCCCAGGGCGAAGGGGGTGACGACGAGGGCTGCCGCAGTGGCGACGGTACCCAGGGTGCGCTTGATGTTGAACTGTGCCATGTCTGGTGAATCCTTTCGGCTGCTTTGCGGGACCGGGACCGAATTCCGGCCATGTGCCGATCGCCGGATCATCGGCGACTCGAGCTGTCTCGCACTGCCCCTCGGGTGTGGTTTCATCCGGATTGTCCGCGGGGCAGATTCAGCGGCTGCGGGTCCGGTGTAACGACCTGATCGTTGTCGGTCGGTAACAACGCTAAACGCCAATCACGAAAAGGTCACGAACCGATTTATTGGCACACTCGTACAGAAAAATCCTTGATCAACAGGAATTTCACCAGGTGACAGGATCGAGATTACTCCGATCGGACACGGAATTACACGCACGTAATGTGGGAACGGTCACAAAAAAACCCAGAAAGACCGCGCAAATCGGACTCGACAATTGCGTCCGAATAGCGCTGAATCCGAAGTGTGACGTTATTTGTCGTCGTCGTGGGAGGGGTCGAAATCGGTTCCGGTTTCCTGCTCGATGAGATGCCGGAACGGCTCGAGATTGCGCAGCGATTCACCTCGCGACACACGCCACTCCCATTCACGCTTGATCGACGTGATGAATCCGATACCGAGAATGATGTTGAAATCGTAGTCGGCAGCTTCGAGAATCTGACCGAGCACGGCGTCGAGTTCGTCCGCGGTGACGGACTGCTCCGAGATCCGGCCGACAAGGTAGATGTCGCCGATCTTGTCGAGTGTGTACGCCACTCCGTACAGTCGGCGATTACGCCGTAGCAAATACTTGTAGACGCCCTCGAAGTTCTCGTCGGGCTTGCGGCACACGAACGCCTCGACACGCACGCCGTGCGTCCCCACCGTGAGCAACGTGGTTGTCGCGAGCTTGTTCTCCCCGGGCAGTTCGACCACGAAGTGGCCGCCCTCCTTACCCGAAAACTCCAGTTCCCGATCGCGCAGTGCCGCCTCGATCAGTTCGCTCAGCCGTTCGCTCACGCCTTCACTCCGCTCGTACGACGCAACTTCCACAATCCACGCTGCCTGCGGAGCGAGTGCTCCGTCGAACCGAACGCTCGGTTCCGGCGCATCCCGGCCCGCTGATAGCTCTCGAGCAGTCCCTCCGCGGTGTGCTCCCATGAGAAATTCTCGGCATGCTTCGGCGCAGCTTCTGCGTATGCGGCGAGCCTGCCCGGGTCCGAGACGAGCGACCCCAACGCGGCCGCCCAATCATCGATGCGGTGACCTCCGACGAGCACGCCGGTCTCACCCCCGCGCACCGCAATACCGAGTCCGCCGACATCAGCCGCGAGGACCGGTGTCCCGCACGCTTGCGCCTCGATGGCCACGAGGCCGAAGGACTCCGAATAGCTCGGCACAGCAACAAGATCTGACGCTCGATACACTTGAACGAGGCGGTCTGACGGTTGCGGAGGCATGAACGTGACCCTCGCCGCGATCCCGAGCTCACGGGTGAGTTCGATCAGCGAATCCGGACGTTCGAGACCGCTCCCCGACGGACCTCCGACGACGAGCACCCGCAGCGGAACATCGGGCGCATCCGCAATCGCTCGCGCCGCAGCGCGCAGCAGTACATCGGGTGCTTTCAACGGTTGTATCCGGCCGACGAACGTCACGATCGTCTCACGCGGATCGAGCCCGAGTTCGGCTCGCGCAGCATCCCGGTCGCCCGGCCGGTACCGCGACAGGTCGGCTCCAGGAGCGACGACGTCGATCCTGGACGGATCTGCACCGTAGATGTGTTCGAGCGCCGCAGCCTCGTCGGTGGTGTTTGCCACCATCCGGTCCGACTCCGCGACCACCTGCTGTTCGCCGATCTGCCGCGCGGCAGGTTCGGGCTTGTCACCTACTGCGAGCGACGCATTCTTCACTGCGGCGAGCGTGTGCGCGGTATGGACCAGCGGCACCCCCCAACGGTCGCGCGCAAGCCACCCGACCTGACCCGACAGCCAATAATGGGAGTGCACCAGATCGTAGTAGCCCTGAGGATGCCGGGCTTCCTCACGCAGCACCCCCGCCGCGAAGGCGCACAGCTGCGTGGGCAGATCATGTTTGTCCAGGCCTTCGAACGGTCCCGCTTCGATGTTGCGTACCAGAACGCCGGGAGCAGCATGCTGCACGGCCGGATCGACCGACGACGTCGCGCGCGTGAAGATCTCCACTTCCACGCCGCGACGTGCCAGCTGGATCGCGGTCTGCAAAACGTACACGTTCATGCCACCGGCGTCACCGGTGCCGGGCTGCGCCAGCGGCGAGGTGTGGACCGATATCACGGCCACGCGGTGCGGGCGGCTGGGCTGAGACGTCACGCCTCCATACTGCCTTGCGTCGCTGTCCCGGGAGGAAGCGACCTCCCCGCCTATCGCCTGGCTGCCCGGGCGTCGACCGATTCGACGAACGCGGTCACCTCGGCCACGAACCGCGCAGGATCCTCGACGAACGGACCATGATCGACACCGTCCCAATACGAGGTCGTCGAGTTCGGGAGCAGCGACTCGGCGTGTCGCGCCGCGGAGATGTCGACCACGGAATCTGCGGTCCCGTGCAGCAGCAGAACTGGAGTATCGAGGCCGCGAAGCAACTCGTCGTTGCCCGCAACCCGCTCGAACAGTGCAGCCCGCACGTGTGGAGCGGTACTCAGGGATGCGCCGAACAGCGCCTGCGACACCGCTCCCTTCCCCTCCGGCGGCCCTGTCAGCGCAGTGCCGAACGAGGCGAGAGCAGCGATCGCTTCCTCGGACTTCTCGGACATTGCCGCGGGTATCGCTGCGCGCATCGCCGGACCGACCTTCCCACCCTTCTCGCCACGTCCGATGCTCGTGATCGCGCCGACGAGCACCACCCCGGACACATCTGCCGAGCCGTGCACCGCGAGGTAGTCGCAGACCACCAGGCCGCCGTAGGACCATCCGAGCAGCACCGCGCTCTCGGCGCGTTCGGCGTCGAGCACCGCGCGCACGTCGGCTGCCCAATTCTCGGAGTTGTCGTAGCCGCCCTGCGGGACCCCGCTGTATCCGTGCCCGCGCAGGTCCACCGCGATCACCCGGAAGCTGCGCGCGAGATCGCCCAGGACTTCCTCACCCCAGCATCGCGACGACTGTGCCCATCCGTGCAGGAGAACGAGCGGGCGAGCGGAGTCCTGTCCGAACGTGCGGTAAACGATCGGGGTGCCATCGATGCTGACGGCTTCACGCACTGTCATGGCAGTCACTGTATCCGCGTGCGCGGGTGGATCCCGGCCGCACCTGCCACCGCGATCAGGCCGGCCGCGACACCCGCGGAACGGCGTCGATTCGGTTGGGACGCTTCGGCGGGTTTTCGAACTCCGGGTTTTCCAACTCCCGGGTTTTCCAACTCCCGGGTTTTCCAACTCCCGGGTTTTCCAACTCTCAGCATCACGCACGGCGATCCCGTGCCAACATGCAGCGTATGGGCATTCTGGTCTGCTTCCACGCGCACCCCGACGACGAAGTCTTCACTACAGGCGGCGTCATGCGGCTGGCTGCCGACGCGGGACACCGCGTCATCCTCGTCGTCGCAACGGACGGCGCCGCCGGCGAACACCCCGCCGGGCTGCTGGCGGCGGGTGAATTGCTCGCCGATCGCCGGATGCGGGAACTCGAACGATCCGCCGAGGCGCTCGGGGTAGCGCGGCTCGTGCCGCTGGGCTACGCCGATTCGGGGATGGCGGGGACCCCGGCGAACACCAACCCGGCAGCATTCGCAAATATCGACGTCGAGTCCGCGGCCGCCCGGCTCGCCGCCGTCATCGACGAGGAACGCGCCGACTCGGTCACCATCTACGACGCCCACGGCGGCTACGGGCACCCCGATCACGTGCAGGTCCACAACGTCGGAGTGCGGGCGGCAGAGTTGACGGGCCACGACGCAGTGTACGAATCGGCCGTGAATCGCGATCACCTACGACGGCTGCTCGCGGCAAATCCCGAGGTGACAGGGGAAGCGCAGCCGCCCGACCTCGACACGTTCGGGCTGCCCGAATCCGAACTCACCACTGCCGTCGACGTCACGGGCACCCTCGCCGCGAAGGTCGCAGCCATGCGTGCCCACGAGTCTCAGATCGGCGATTTCGGTCCGATGCTCGGCATGACCGAAGACCAGTTGCGTGCCGCGTTCGGAATCGAGTGGTTCCGGCGGCGCGGTGGAGGACCCGGCATTCAGGAGACGTCGCTGCGATTGTGAGAGATCCACCCTATGAAACGCGAGAATCTGTGGAACAACGAATCATCGTCGCCCGCTCGATCGCTGCGCCGCCGAGCGCGGTGTGGGCGGTGCTGACCGACCTGGAATCTGCTCCGGACACCCTCGCGGGGTCACCGCCGTCGAGCGTGTCGACGGTGGTGGCGAGTACCGGGTCGGGACCCGGTGGCGCGAGACGCGGGTAATGTTCGGCAAATCCGCGACCGAGGAGATGCACAGGGATTCGACGATCCGTCGCCGCGGGTCGAAACCGGACGCGACGGATGCAACGGACGCATCTCCTGTTCACCAGTAACGAATCTGCAACTGTCGCTAACGGATACACGTACGGCAACGACGATCCGAGTGACCCCAGGACACCGTGAAGGAAGGTGACACCAATGGCGAACCGCCGGATCGGCGCATCGATCGCGCTCGTTGCCGCCGCAGCCCTGCTCACCGCATGCAGCGGCGGCGACCCCACGACGTCGACGCCGACGCCGACTTCCGCACCGATCACGACTCCGGCCAGCGCCGACCAACTGCAGAATCCTGAACCCGCTGAGCGCACATCGGCGCCGGGAGCGACCGAGATCGTCCCGGCGCCGGAAGAGAGCACTGGTCCCTGCCTCGACCCCGCCGCACCCATGGTCACGGACGCGCTTGCCTCGCTCGGCAATACGGCGCCGGGCGGGAACCCCTGGATCACGGGCGCCCACTCGGACGTCACGGGCTCCTGTGGGGAATTGTTGTGGCTGATGGCAGAAACACCGGGCGGGACGGCAAGTTCACCGTCGCACGTGCTGTTCTTTCGCGACGGCAACTACCTCGGCACCGCCACCTCGGATTCCTACTCGTACACCCAGGTTGTAGGCGCCGACGGGTCGACGGTGTCGGTGCAGTACCGCTGGCTCGCCCCGGAAGATGCGAACTGCTGTCCGTCGGGCGGGCCGGCCGTCATCGACTACACCTGGGACGGATCACAGGTGGTGATGAGGCAATCGCTGCCCCAGGAAATGCTCGAATCCTACGGCCCCCGGTAGCGGTGACCTCGTTGCCCGCCACGACGAATCTCATGCCGCGACGCGCCTCATGACACCGATCGGATCGGAATACAGCGAGCTCAGCGACACCACGGCTGCGGCGTGGGCTTGCACCCCGTTACCGAACCCGGTGATGTGAACGTCCTTGCGCGGCAGCGAGGATGTGCGCTCGAATGCGTCCGCCACATGCGTGATTCCCTCGGGGTACTCGGTGAAGGCCTGTCCGCCGAGAATCACACGGTCGGGGTTGAAGAGGTCGCGGAGGATCGCAACCGTCCGGCCGAGGGTGGACGCGCGCTCGACGAGAATGGTTCGCGCCGCTTCCGACCCTTCGCGCGCGATTCCGTACAGCGCCCGGATCGACTGGTCACTGCCCGTGATCAGCCCCTCCCGGCGGGCTCGTTCGAGCACCGCCCGGTCGCTGATCGTCGCCTCGAGGCATCCGGTGCCACCGCAGGCGCACCGCACCGGAGAACCGGTGGGCAGGTGCGAGATCGACCCGGGCCCCGTCGTCGGCGTATGGACCTTGCCGTCGAATGTGATGGCGATACCGGCTGTTTCGCGAGCATAGACGTAGAGGCCGGCGCCCCCCATCCCGACGGAACTCTTGTTCGGGGCCAGGAGGAGTTCGGCAGCCGCCATTGCCTCGACGTGCGCTGCCACCGACACCGGCAGGCGAAGACCGAGACTCACTGCCTCGCCCACACGAGCCTGCGACCAGCCGAGCGTCGGATGATCGACAATTCCGGTCGCGGCGTCGACGCATCCGCCGATCGCGACACCCGCCCACAATGCGGTGCGACGGTGCCATCGTGAAACGAAGGATCCGGCGCTGGCGGTGATCGAAGCGAGTGCGAGGTTCTGGTCTCCGCTGGGCGTGGGGATCTCGACCGCACCGATGATCCGGCCGCGCAGGTCGGCCGCGACGATCCCGGTGGTCACGGCGCCGATGTGGATTCCGACGGTGAGAAACGGTTCGTGGTCCACCTCCACCGGAATCCGCGGACGGCCGATGGCGCCGGACTCGGTGAGGTCGGCACGTTCGCGCAGCAGTCCGGCAGCGAGGAGTGCGGACACCTGCCGATTCACTGTGGCGATGCTCAGGCCGGTGGCCTTGGCGATCAGATCGCGGGAAATGGGACCGCGATCGACCGCGACGCGCCACACCGCCCCTGCGGCGCCCTCGGCGATCCGCAGGTCGGGTGCGACGATCCGCGCCCGCGCCGGGCCTCGGCGGGAGACCTCGGTGCGTGACGCGAACCGGGAGAGGTCGGTACGGGACGCCGCTGTGTGGGGTGTAGGCGGATGAGACAAAGCGGGCACTGACACGTTTCGATTCCTTGCGACTCGGCCCCGGACGTCTCGCGATCCGAGCACAATGCTCGGATACGAGTGAACTGACCCGGAGTTGCCAATACGGACGTCGACGCGCCCGACCTCGACGTGCACTGGACACACAGATGACGGATTCCGGGGTGGAACCGAGGATGGTCGGCGCGGATCTAGCTACCGCAGCAACGACAACAGAGTTCGCGAGCCAGAGGAAGCCGGGAACCCAGAGTTGCGGTCACGTAGGTGACACGCGGGGCGACGACTCGGCTGGACGACATGCCGGGAAGGTTATGTCACGGTTCGGATTCTCCACAACCCGAAGGTAAACAGTCCTGCGATGAGGCGCCGGCCGCCCCGGGAAGGACTACGATTCGCTGGTGTCCCGTGCACCGTCGACGGTGAAACGGCTGCTGCTGGGCAGACCGTTCCGCAGTGACGCGCTGGGGCACACACTGCTTCCCAAACGCATCGCGCTTCCCGTGTTCGCGTCCGACGCATTGTCCTCGGTCGCCTATGCACCCGAGGAGATTTTCCTGGTCCTGTCGGTTGCAGGTCTGTCCGCCTATTCGTTCGCCCCGTGGATCGGGGTCCTCGTCGCCGTCGTTCTCGCGGTGGTAGTCGCGAGTTACCGTCAGAACGTCCATGCGTATCCGTCCGGCGGCGGGGATTACGAAGTGGCGACGAAGAACCTCGGTGCCACCGCAGGCCTGACCGTCGGTAGCGCTCTGCTCGTCGATTACGTGCTCACCGTGGCCGTGTCGATCTCCGCCGCCGCCGCCAACGTCGGCTCCGCGGTGCCGTTCGTGGCACACCACAAGGCGTTGTTCGCGGTGGGTGCCATCGTCATCCTCACCGCCGTCAACCTCCGTGGGCTTCGGGAAGCCGGGGTCGCGTTCGCAGCACCGACGTACGCGTTCATGATGTCGATTGCTGTGATGATCGGCTGGGGACTGACCCAGACCTTCGTTCTCGGGCACGATCTTCGCGCGGAATCGTCGTCCTTCGAACTCGTCGCCGAGCACTCCCCCGCAACTGCGCTCGCCTTCGCGTTCCTGCTGGCACGGGCGTTCTCGTCGGGGTGTGCTGCATTGACCGGGGTCGAAGCGATCAGCAACGGGGTGCCTGCCTTCCGGAAACCGAAATCCCGCAACGCCGCGACGACACTGCTTCTGCTCGGTGGGCTCGCGATCACCTTGTTGCTGGGGATCATTGTTCTCGCCGAGAGGATCGGGGTGGTGATCGCCGAGGACCCCACCACTCAGTTGCTGGGCGCTCCGGAGAATTACCATCAGAAGACCTTGATCGTGCAGATGGCACAGACCGTCTTTCCTGGATTCCCGCCGGCCTACTACCTCATCACGGCACTGACCGCGCTCATCCTGGTGCTGGCGGCCAACACGGCATTCAACGGTTTTCCCGTGCTCGGATCGATCCTCGCCCAAGACCGCTATCTGCCACATCAGCTCCACACCCGCGGCGATCGGCTCGCATTCAGCAACGGCATCCTGTTTCTCGCGGCGGCAGCCGGAGTGTTCATCGTGGTGTTCCATGCCGAGGTCACCCACCTGATCCAGCTCTACATCGTCGGGGTGTTCGTCTCCTTCACGCTGAGCCAGACCGGGATGGTCCGGCATTGGTCGCGGCTCCTGTCCACGGAGACCGACTCCCCGACGCGGGCACACATGCGCCGCTCACGCGCGGTGAATTCGGTGGGCGCTGCACTGACCGCCTCGGTCCTGGTGATTGTGCTGATCACGAAGTTCGTCGCAGGCGCGTGGATCGCCATCGTGGCGATGGCCGCGGTGTTCGCCACGATGAAGGCGATCCGTCGCCACTACGACAGCGTCGCCGAGGAGCTCGGGTCGGCAGAGTGGGAGGACGTTCTTCCGAGCCGCACCCATTCGATCGTCCTCGTCGGGGCGCTCCATACACCCACCCTTCGGGCCCTGGACTACGCGAAAGCCACCCGACCGGACATCCTCGAAGCCGTCACGGTCGACGTCGATACCGACGACACCCGGGCGTTGGTTCGCGCGTGGGACCGCAGCGACATCACCATTCCGTTGAAGGTGATCGATTCTCCCTATCGGGACGTCACTCGTCCTGTTCTCGATTACGTCCGACATGTCAGACGGGCATCGTCGCGTGACGTCGTTACGGTGTTCATACCCGAGTACGTCGTAGGCCATTGGTGGGAACAGATTCTCCACAACCAGAGTGCCCTGCGCCTGAAGAGCCGATTGTTGCACCAGCGGGGTGTGATGGTGACCAGCGTGCCGTGGCAGTTGCATTCTTCCGCTCGCACGAGTGAGTACGACGCCCGGTCCGCGCCCGGCGCGGTGCGCCGCGGAGTGGGTCCCGGCAACCGTCCGGAATGATGCGTTCATTGCGCTGCTCTGGCCGCTTCCGTCTCCTCCGACAACGGCACCACGAGCGCGGCCTCCCACGCGTCGACCAATGCCGACAGTTCGGCATGCGCCGGGGGTCTTCCCACGGCATCGCACCGCGACAACGCTCGGACGATGCTCTCGTACACGAACTCGAGACGCTGATCCACCACATCGGGTGGGAGGTGCCCCGCCGACATTCTCAACGTGTGGTCGGCGAGGTAGCCGTTCGACGTCGACATTGCGGCAGCCACATGCTCGGCGAGTCGGCCTTCGTCGAGCAGCCGGCCGAGCATCGCGACATAGTGGTTGCGGCGACCGAGCGTGTTGGCGAGGGGCGCTGCGACCGCCCACAGGGCCTCACGGGTAGACAGCGCGTGCCCGCCTTCGAGGTACTGCCGAACGAGCGCGCCACGTTCCGCGTCGACCGCGGGAAAGCGATGGTCGGCCACCGCGTCGAGCAATCCGTCCTTCGTTCCGAAGTAGTAGCCGATGACCGACGAATTGTGCTGACCGGCGGCCTTCCGGATGTCGGCGAGAGTGACAGCGTCGTATCCGCGCCGCGCGAACAGCTTCTCGGCGGCTTCGATCAGGCGGACGCGGGTTCGCTCTCCTGAGTTGTAACGCCCGCGACTCATCGTCATGAAAGCTGAGGTTAGTGCCGGTTACGGCGATCCGCACGGCAAGCGCACCGCCCGCAGAGACGGCCGGAGAATCGATCGGGCATGTCGAGACCGCCGGCACTACGATTCAGCCATGACCATATCTGCCGAATCCCGCATTGCCGTCGTCACCGGGGCGTCCTCCGGAATCGGAGAAGCTGCCGCACGTATTCTCGCGGCGCAGGGTTACCACGTCGTGGTGGGTGCGCGACGTCTCGATCGCCTGCAGAAGCTGGCCGACGAGATCGGCGGTACGGCGCTCGAACTGGACGTCACCGATGAGGATTCGGTAGAAGCGTTCACGACGGTTCTGCCGAGAGTGGACATGCTGGTCAACAATGCCGGTGGCGCGAAGGGTCTCGCCACGGTCCTCGACGCCGTCGAGGACGACTGGCGGTGGATGTGGGAAACCAACGTCATCGGCACCCTGCGCGTCACCAAGGCCCTGCTTCCCAAGCTCATCGAGTCGGGCGACGGACTGATCGTCACGATCACCTCGGTCGCCGCGTTCGAAGCGTACGACAACGGCTCCGGATACACGACGGCCAAGCATGCGCAAGCTGTCCTGCACCGAACGCTGCGCGGGGAGCTGCTCGGCAAACCCGTCCGTCTGACGGAGATCGCGCCCGGCGCCGTCGAAACGGAGTTTTCGCTGGTTCGCTTCGAGGGCGATCAGGAACGCGCCGACAAGGTGTACGAGGGCATCACGCCGCTCGTCGCGCAGGATATCGCGGAGATCATCGGATTCGTCGCGTCGAGACCGTCGCACGTGAACCTCGACCAGATCATTGTCAAGCCCCGTGATCAGGCAGGTGCGGGACGGTTCAACCGCACCACCGGTTGACATCGGCTTCGGCGACCCCACCGCGACGAGTGCGCCATTCGCTCAACTGGGGGCGGGCCGGCGATCAGACCAGATCAGATCACGCAGTTGACGGTCACGGGTTCGGGGTACAGCCGCACGCCGAACACGTCCTCTACACCGTCGCGCACCTCGCGGGCGAGTGCGACGAGATCCGCGGTGGTCGCCGGCCCTCGGTTGGTCAGGGCCAGAGTGTGCTTCGTCGACAAGCGCGCGGCTGCCTCGTCACCCGGGAACCCCTTCACGAACCCCGCACGTTCGATGAGCCATCCCGCCGACAGTTTCGTTCCGCCGACTGCGTCGTACCGGGGGATGCGGACATCCACACCGACACGCTCCGTGATCGCTGCGAGGACTCCCGGCAACCGGTCGTCGGACACGACCGGGTTGGTGAAGAACGAACCCGCGCTCCACGTGTCGTGGTCGTCGGGATCGAGCACCATGCCTTTGCCCCGACGCAGCGCGAGCACCTGGTCGCGCACCTGCGCAGCGGGAAGCCGCTCCCCCTCTCCGATTCCGAGCGAGGTCGCGAGTTCGCGGTAGCGGAGGGGCGCACTGGATCCGTCGGGCTGCACATCGAGTTCGATCTCGAGGACGACCGCGTCGTCGGAATGCTTGAGGACACTGGTGCGGTATCCGAGTCCGAGTGCGTCCGGACCGACCCACCTGTCGGCGCCGGTGCGGCGGTCGAGCAGTCGGACGCGCCGCAGCACCGACCCGACCTCGACACCGTATGCCCCGACGTTCTGTACGGGGGTCGCACCGGTGGAGCCCGGGATGCCGGACAGGCATTCGAGTCCGCCGAGTCCGGACGCGACGGTGCGTGCCACGACGTCGTCCCAACCGGCTCCGGCCTCCGCGCGGACCGTGGCACTGCCGATGTCCACACGCGAGTTCGAGACTTTGACGACCACACCGTCGAATCCGTCGTCGCCGATCACCAGATTCGACCCGCCCGCGAGTACCAGGGTAGGTACGTTCTCGACATCGAGGTATCGCATCACCTCGATCAATGTGTCGGTCGAGGTGCAGTCGGCAAGGAAGCGGGCGGGGCCGCCGAGCCGCAATGTCGTCAGCGTCGACAGCGGCACGGATTCAGTGACGGTGGCTCCCGCATCGACGAGCCGGGACCTGATACGTGGATCAAGCACCTGCAAACGGTAGCGTGCCGGGATATGGGCAGCCCTATCGACCACTCGACGCACTACTCGTTTCCGCCTGCGGCAGTGCATGCGGCATTCGTCGACCCGCAGTATTGGGACAGCCGCCTCGCGGAGGCCGGCGGTCCCGGCGCTGCTGTCGAAAGCGCGACGACCGGCGACGGCACGATCGAACTCGATCTCCATCAGGCGATTCCCGCCGAGCATCTCCCCGCACTGGTGACGAACATCCGTCCGGGCGATCTCGTCATCCGACGCCACGAGGCATGGGAGCGCCTCGACGGCGACCGGGCTCAGGGCCGGTTCTCCGCCGGCGTGGAGGGGATGCCGGGCAAGGTCGAGGGCACACTCGTGCTCATCCCCGATGAAGCGGGATCGATGGTGCTCATCGAGGGCACGGTCGAGGTGAAGATCCCGTTCCTCGGATCCAAGATCGAGAGCATGATCGTCGACGAACTCGTCGGCCTGTTCGAAGCGGAGAAGGCGTTCACCGCCGACTGGCTGGGACGCACCAACCTGCGGTAGCCGCGACGATTTTCCTGACCGAGGGCAGACCGGTACGCTGGCCTGCCGTGGCACGGCGCAGCGATTACTCCGCCCGCTTCCCGTTTTCGGCGGAGCGGGTCTATTCGGCGCTGTCCGACCCGGCCCATTGGGAAGCCCGCATGTCGGAGATGCGGAAGTACTCGGAGAATCACGTCGAAGCATTCACCGTCACCGAGAGCGGCATCGACCTCGTCCTCCACCATGTGATACCCCGCTCCGAACTTCCTGAGATCGCACAGACGGTACTCAAGAAGGACATGATCATCACCCGCACAGAGTCGTACGGACCGTTCGGAAGCACGACGATCGGACGTTACAAAGCATCGATCCCAGCGGGTCCGGGTAGTCTCTCCGGCACCATGACGCTGTTCGAGAACGCCCCCGGGTGCACACTGCGGACCTCGTCGGAGGCGAAGGTCACTCTGCCGTTCATCGGCGGCAAACTCGAAGAACTGATCCTCAGTAATCTCGTCGAGGTGTTCCGCACCGAGGCCGCGGTCACCGCCGACTGGCTCGCACGGCAGTAGGGCGGTGCGCGGACAGCACCCGGAAGGCGTCGTCACCCGCGGCACCACCGGGATCAATCGATTGCGTCGCAGCGACCGCTGGACACGCCACGACCCAGTTGTGACCCGTGTACTGAGACGGACGTCCGAGCCGCTCGCCGTCGACCTCGGCTACGGTGCGATGCCGGTCACCACCATCGAATGGGCAGCACGTCTACGCACGGTACGACCCGACCTGCGGGTGGTCGGCCTCGAGATCGACCCCGAGCGCGTGGTTGCGGGGCGGGGCGGGGTGGAGTTCGCCCGCGGCGGCTTCGAGCTGGCGGGCCTGCGGCCGACACTGATCCGAGCTTTCAATGTGCTTCGCCAGTATCCGGAAGAGGCCGTTGCACCGGCGTGGGAACGACTGCGGTCGGGGCTGGCGCCGGGCGGGTTGATCATCGACGGCACATGTGACGAGCTGGGTCGTCGTTGCGCGTGGGTGCTGCTCGACGAACACGGGCCGCGAACATTGACCCTGGCGTGGAGTCCGTTGCACGTCGATCGCCCTTCGGATCTCGCGGAGCGACTCCCCAAAGCCCTGATCCACCACAATGTGCCGGGCGAGCCGATCCACGCACTGCTGACGGCGGCAGACCGCGCATGGGCTACCTGCGCACCACACTCGGTGTTCGGTCCCCGGCTCCGGTGGCGGGCGACCCTGGATCTGCTCCGTGGTCAGGGGTTCGATGTACAGGAGCAACGACGCCGGGTACGCGACTGCATTCTCACCGTGCCGTGGAACGCGGTGGCACCGCGCTGAATCCGATCCTGGTCAGCCCGCCGAGAGCAATGCCAGTTCGATACGATCGGCGACGGCCGTCGGCTGGCCTGCGACGGCGGCGTGCAGCTCGTCGGCATCAGCCCGACCGAGGGTGATCGCGTCTCCGACGAGTTCGTCGAGAACCTCCTGTGACACGCCGCCCGCGGCAAGATCCACTGCGGTGCGAGCCGGCGTCGTGACCCTGAAACACCCGGCCGGTTCACAGTCGGTGGCGGCGAGTTCGCGGTGATGCAAGGCCAGTCGGTTGCTCGGAACTGTGCGCTGATCGACCGTCGACAGGTGCAGAAACCGGGGCTGCAGGTGCCCCATTCCGTGAAGGTCTGCCGCACTCTGGTGCGAGACCACGGCAGTGCCCTCGTACCAGGCGCACCATTGCGCGAACTCGTCGAACTTGGTCGGCGGGCTGTCGCAGAGGCGGAACAGTTCGTTCTCCACCCGCAGCCACTGACCGGCTTCGATCCGTGTGGAGAACTGCTCGGCCGTGATGCCGTGCCCCACAGCTTGGCGGGCGGTGAAGAAGCCGGCCTGCGTCACCGCCAGACGCCGAAGCAGCTCGTCTGCATCCGCACGTCCGGATGCACCGTACTCTGATTCCGTCCACCCAGTCATGGCGCCCACAGTACCCAAAAAATGTGTCAAAGCTCACATTAATCATGCAGTTGGTACGTGTGTGCTCATGGGATTTTCAGGCTCGTCCGGAACAATCGGCCACATGACGCAACCGAAGCGCAGTCGCCTCACCACGATCGCCGTCATCGTCATCGCCGCGCTCGTCGCGGTCCTGGTCGGCGCCGAAGTCTACGTGCGCAATCGTGCAACGACATGCCTCGCCCAGTCCTTCGAAAGTGAGCTCGGGACCGGGGTCGACGTCGGCCTGAGCTGGAAGCCGGTGCTCCTGCAACTTCTCGACCGCCAGGTACCGTCGGTGACGTTCGACAGCGACGACACCGCGTTCGGTCCCGCGCAGCAGATGCAGGTACATGCGGAGGTCCAGGACGTCGATCTGCGCGAGTCCGCCGAAGGCGCCGGGACGATCGGCAGCTCGCGTGCCGAGGTCGACTGGCCTACGAGCGGGATCCTCGCGACGGTGCAGAGTCAGCCTGCGGGCACACTCGTCACCGATGTCACCGCCGACGAGTCCGCGAACACCCTGACCTTCACCGTCGGCGGGCAGGGAATCGCCGATTTCACCGCGAGGCCGGTGGTGAACAACGGCACGGTGACGGTGGAAACCACCAACGCGTCGCTCTTCGGGATCGGATTGCCGACGGCTTTGGTCGACGGGGTGGTGGAGATCCTGACCTCGGGACTGCAGCAGTACCCGCTGGATATGCAGGCCACCGAGGTGGATGTATCCGACTCGGGCGTGCAGCTGACACTCGAGGGCGGGCGCTTCGTGATGCCGGAGATGCCGGAAGGTCAGCAACCTCAGCAACAGGGAAGCTGCGGCCTGCTCTCCTAGGACCCGGAGCAGCACCTTCAAAAAAGAATGTGACTCTCGCCATAAGAAGTACTACATTCTTGTTATGGCGAAATCACATTCTACTTCTTGTCGGCAGTATGGACTGGGGTGCGCCTCATGACCACACCTGTTCCGGACACCCTGGACGAGGCCCTGTCCCCTCGATGGCTCACGGCCGCGCTACAGCCCCGGTTCCCGGGAATCGAGGTCACCGCCGCGACGCTCGGGCCGATCGTCGATCGTGTCTCCACCAACGCGCGCTTCACGATCGAGTGCGCCGGAGGTGTTCCCGAGGGCCTGTCCCCCAACCTCTGCGTCAAGGGCTACTTCAACGAACAAGGCCGGACCACCCGCGCAGCCGGCGAGCCCGAAGCATTGTTCTACCGCGACCTCCGCGATCACATCGGAGCGCGCACTCTCCGGAGCGTCTACGCGGATTTCGATCGGGACACCCACCACGGCGTGGTGATCACCGAGGACATCGTCCCCCAGAATTGCACTTTCCTGGACGCCGGCAGCGACTACACCCCCGACCAGGTCGCAGAGAGCCTCGCCGAGTACGCGACACTGCACGCGGCGACGTGGGGCAATCCGCAGTGGGATCACCAGACGTGGCTGGCACCTCGACTCACCGGCGCCATCCGTGCAATGGGCATCGAGGAGATCACCGCACGAATCGACCGGAACCTCCACGGCCCGAACGGCGCACGCGTCCCCTTGGAGATCAAGGATGCCCCTCGCCTGGTCGCCGCCTACCAGGGCCTGGTCGACGCACTCGCTTCCGAATACGAGACGTCCGACTGGTGCGTGATTCACGGCGACGCGCACGTCGGCAACATCTACCTCGACGGGCAGAGCCGCCCGAGCCTCGTCGACTGGCAACTCGTCCAACGAGGCATGTGGTACATGGATGTCGGCACCCATATCGCGACCGCGTTGCCGCCGGAGGCACGACGCCGCACCGAAGACGACCTTCTCGCGCACTACCTCGATTGCCTCGCCTCCCGCGGCATCGCGCCACCGAAGTTCGATGCCGCACGACGCGCACTTCGGCGCGGCATGGTGCGCGGACTCTACCTCTGGGGCATCACGGTCAAGGTGGAGCCACGATTGATCGAGATCCTGCTGCACCGACTGAGCACCGCCGTCACCGATCACGACGCGTTGTCCGCCGAGTTGTTCGCGTCCCCCTGCTGATACACCGATCCGGGTATTGAATCCGAACAAGGATCGTGGCACGCTGGAAGAGAATCAGGTTCTACCTCGACATGCACTTATTGCACGCTCACGGCGGCAGCGCTCACACCACGCCACGTGCCTATATCAACCATGCATCTGCGAAAGGTGTTGTGAAAAAGTTGGTTACAAATCGACTGAGTTCGATTGTCCGCGAAGTCCCCCCACCCCTGCGCAACCACTACGAAGAACAGGGGTGGTGGACCCGCGAAACACTGGGCGAGATCCTCGCAGACGGACTCGAGAAGCACCCGGACATGGGATTTCACGTGCATTCCGCGGTCCGTCCGTACGAGGGCTCCTTCGCCGAGGTCGAGCTGGTCGCACGCAGACTCGCGGCCGGCCTGAAAGCCCGGGGTGTCGGCCCCGGCGACGTCATAGCAATGCAATTGCCGAACTGGATGGAAGCGGCCGCGACCTTCTGGGCGTCCGCCCTGCTCGGCGCGGTGACGGTGCCGATCGTCCACTTCTACGGCCCGAAGGAACTCGGCTTCATTCTCGAGGATTCCGAGCCGCGCGTGTTCATCACGGCCGCACAATTCGGCCGTATGACGTTCACGCCGGACACCAGCGCACATGTGCCGATCGTCGGCGTAGTGGGAGTCGATTTCGACGACCTGCTCGCCGACGAGCCGTTGCACGGCGTCGTCGAGGTGGACGCAGCCGCGCCCGCACTTATCGCATACACCTCGGGGACCACCCGAAACCCCAAGGGCGTCATCCACACCCACCAAACGCTCATCTGCGAGACCCGGCAGCTGATGTCGAACTACGAACCCGGTCGCGGGCGTCAGCTCACCGCGCTGCCGGTCGGACACTTCATCGGGATGCTGGGCGCGGTCCTGTTCCCCGTCCTCGACGCGATCCCGGCCGACATGTGCGATGAGTGGAACCCCACCCGGGTCATCGCACTCATGGACTCCGATGGCGTCGCAATAGGTGGTGGCCCACCGTATTTCGTCACTAGCCTGCTCGACCATCCCGATTTCCAGCCGGATCATCTGCGCTTCTTCGGCCCGATCGGCCTCGGCGGGTCCACCGTGCCGGCGTCGGTTCCACGACGGCTGGCCGATCTCGGTCTCGTCGTCACCCGCTCGTACGGGAGCACCGAACACCCGTCCGTCACCGGGTCCGCCACCAGCGCACCGGAAGACAAGCGGCTGATCACCGACGGTTGCCCACGACCGGGCGTGGAGATCCGTCTGACCGAGGATGGCGAGATCGTCACCCGCGGCCCTGATCTGTGCCTCGGCTACACCGACGAGTCCCTGACCGCACGCGCATTCGACGACGACGGCTGGTACCACACAGGCGATGTCGGAACACTCGACGACGACGGCTATCTGACCATCACCGACCGCATGTCCGACCTCATCATTCGCGGCGGCGAGAACATCGGAGCCGCAGCAGTCGAGGATACGCTGCTCACGATGGAACCGATCGCCGAAGCCATCGTCGTCGCGTCGCCGGACACCCGACTCGGCGAGCGTGTCGCAGCGGTCCTGCGACTCAAGGGTGGGCACTCGATGCCCACCCTCGACGAGGTCAAGGAGCACTTCGCGGCCGCCGGCGTAGCGCGGCAGAAATGGCCGGAAGAACTGCACCAGGTGAACGAATTCCCACGTACCGCGTCGGGGAAGGTGCAGAAGAACCGAATTCGGAAGCTGGTGGCGGACGCTGCACCACAACATGTACCGGAGGCGACACATGCCTGAAGAACAGTACGTAGTCGAACTCGATCGTGAGATCTGCATGGGATCGGGCGTCTGCGTGTCCTATGCCGCAGGCATCTTCGCAATGGGCACCGACGCTGCGGCCGAGGTGACGACCCCGATCGTGACGGATGTAGCGGATGCCGAGGTCGCCGCGTCCGGCTGTCCCACCGGCGCCATCACCATCACACGCCGCGCGGCAGGAGCCGCCAGATGACCGAACAGGAAGCGGACGTCATGCCGCGCGCATTCGACGGGGTTCGCGTGGTCGAGCTCGCGCAATGGGTATTCGTGCCCGTCGCCGCGGCACTACTCGCCGACTGGGGCGCCGACGTCGTCCGGATCGAGCCACCCGAGGGCGATCCCTACCGCGGCCTCGCGACCCAGGGCATCGGCGCCGATCGTGGCGGCCCCAACCTCTCGATGGCCCTGGCCAACCGCGGTAAGCGTTCGATCGCCCTCGATGTCCGGAGCACCGAAGGCCTCGCAGTGCTGCACGAACTGCTCGCCTCGGCGGACGTATTCATCACCAGCCTCCGTCCGGGTGCACTCGAGCGGCTCGGATTGGACACCGAGACACTGCGCCTGCGCTATCCGCGCCTGATCTACGCGCGCGGGCACGGGTTCGGCGCCCGCGGCCCCGACTCCGACAAGCCCGGGTACGACAGCTCCGCA
Source organism: Rhodococcus ruitaii (assembly GCF_055230935.1). Classification (NCBI taxonomy): domain Bacteria; kingdom Bacillati; phylum Actinomycetota; class Actinomycetes; order Mycobacteriales; family Nocardiaceae; genus Rhodococcus; species Rhodococcus ruitaii. The sequence continues at coordinate 49,770 of NZ_JBUYWC010000012.1, forward strand.
TTCTGGGCGCGGGGCGGAGTCGGTCACACGCTCACCCCGACGGAACGCGACTACCCCATCAGCCAGCGAGGCGCGATGGGCGACCGCAACGGCGCGATGGCCCTGGCATTCGGAATCTCGACCGCCCTGCACGAGCGGGAGAAGACCGGCGCGGGCACCGTCGTCGACGTCTCGTTGCTCGCCACCGCGATGTGGATGCTGTCATCCGACCTTCTCGTCGCGCTCAACGGCGGGAACGTGGCTTCGGTGACGGGCCGTGGGCCGCAGGTCAATCCGCTCACGGGGACATACCGGACCAGCGATCTTCGACACATCCAGTTGATGTTTCTCCAGGGCGATCGCTACTGGCCGGCGTTCGCCCGCCTCATCGGGCGTGACGACCTCATCGACGACCCCCGATTCGTGGATATGGCCGCTCGTCGGGAGAACAGTGCTGCATGCGTCGAGGAACTCGACGGAATCTTCGCGAAGCACACGTTGGACGAGTGGAAGCAGATCCTCGGCGAACTCGACGCGCCCTGGGCCCCGGTGCACTCGGTACACGATGTGATCGACGATCCGCAGGTTGCGGCAAACGGGTACGTCGGCGAGGTTCGTCTCGATGACGGGCATCGCTACCGTCTGCCCGCGGTTCCGGTCCAACTGGGCCAGGAGCCACCCGCCCTGCGACGGGCACCCGAGCACGGTGAGCACACCGAGGCCGTGCTGCTCGAACTCGGCTACGACTGGGAACGGATCGGGTCGCTCGCAGACAAGGGTGTGATCCCGTGAGGGCACACGAAGCGACAACCCACCGCCCTCTGCCGGTGCCCGACTCGATCTCGGCTCCGTACTGGACCGCCGCGGCGGAACACCGACTCACGTTGGCACGCTGCGTACAGTGCAACACATTCGCCCACCCTCCCGAGAGTGTGTGCCCGAACTGCGGATCCACCGATCCGGGGTTCGAATTCGTTCCGGTCAGTGGACACGGAACCGTACGGTCCTGGACGACCGTGCGGCAATCGTTCCTCCCCGGGTTCGACGATCTCCTCCCGTTCCTTCTGGTCGACGTCGAACTCACCGAGCAGACCGAGCTGCGGTTGATCGGCCGGTTGCTCGACGGTCCCGACGTCGAACTCCGGATCGGGACACCGGTCGTCGCCGCGTTCGAGCAGTTGACTCCTGAGGTGTCGGTGCCTGCGTTCGAGATCGCGTCATGAGCGGCTTCGCTCGCAACAGCGACATCAGCGGCTTCGCTCGCAGCAGCGACATCGGCGGCTTCGCTCGCAACAAGGTCGCGATCGTCGGCTACGCGCAGAGCGACATCAGGCGCACTTCCGGCCGCACGCTCGGAGCCCTGACTGTGGACGTGGCCCGCGCAGCCGTCGCAGATGCCGGACTCGAACTCGCGCAGGTGGACGGCTATGTCAGTTCGAGTCTGTTGCCGAGTTCGAGTGGTCGAGTCGCGGAGGACGGGGTCAGCACGGTGTCGTCCGCATGGCTGGCGGGACGACTCGGTGGCAGCCCTCGCTATGTGGCGGGCTTCGACGGGATCGGCCAACTCACCGGTTCGGTGTCGATGGCCGTCAACGCGATTGCCAGCGGTGCCGCCGAGTACGTCATCGTGCACCGGGCCCTGCACAACCCCACGGGGAGCTATCACGGCAATCCGATACAGGAGGTGCACGGTCCGCAGCAGTGGACCGCGCCGCAGGGCTTCTTCGGTCCGCTGGCCATGATCGCCCTGCCGTACAACGAGTACCTGCAGCGATACGGAGCAAAACCGGAGTCCATGGCCGCGGTGGTGACCGAGGCCCGCAAGAACGGTGCGCGGATCCCGTGGTCGTACTGGCACGACCGTCCACTCGACCGCGAGGAATACCTTTCCGCACCATCACTGTTCGACCCTGTACGCAGGTACGACTGCGACATTCCGGTCGACGGGGCCGCCGCGTTCGTACTCACGAGCGCCGAGCGCGCGAAAGATCTCCCCCACCCGCCGGTGTACATCGCCGGATACGCGAACGCGACACCGAGTCGACGACGACTCCCCCTCCACTGGCCGCTCGACGACATCCTCGGTGCCGGCACCGAACTGGTCCGCCGCCTCGAGGAATCCTCGGGGATCGGTATGGGAGAGATCGATCTCCCGCAGGTCTACGACGGTTTCTCCCCGTTCGTCTGGTTCTGGCTCGAATCCTTGGGCCTGTGCCCACCGGGCGAGGCGCACCGATTCGTCGAGGAAGGCGGTATCGACAGCGACCGGCCCGGTGCGATTCCGGCACTGTCGGGAGGTGGGGCGCTCGGAAACGGCCGGATGCACGGCGTCCCGCAAATGCTTGAGTGCTATCTCCAACTCTCCGGACGCGCAGGTGTCCGGGGGCGAAAAGGCATGACCACCGCCGTCGCCTGCCATTCGTCGCCGCACTACGGCGGTGCCGTGGTGTATTCCGCCGATCGCTTCTGACCCATCATCTTTCAGAATAGAAATGACACTGTTGTCTATACGAGAACTATGTTCTACTACCAACAGGGAAAAGGAGGACGAATTGAGTATCCTCACCGAACGTCGTACCTATGTGGCCGGTGAATGGGTCACCGGCGAGCAGGTCATTGCAGTCGAGAATCCGGCCGACGAAACCCACGTGGCCGATGTCAGCGCGACACCCGTCGCCGAGGTCGAACGCGCGATCCTTGCCGCCCGGACCGTCTTCGACGACGGAGTGTGGGCACAGTGCACACCCCGCCACCGCGCCCAGGTGCTGCACACGCTGATCGACCACCTCGAGGCGAACCACGAGACGCTGGTCGACACCTTGGTCGCCGAGGCTGGACAACCCGCACGATTCGCCGACGAAACCCAGTGCCGCACCGGATTATCCATAGCCCGGCAGACGATCGACCTCTACCTGTCGATGCGACACGAGGAGGCCACCTCGGTTCCGGTCGACGATCTGACACGGGGGCGGGTCGCGCTCAGCATCCTCCGGCACGAACCGATCGGGGTGGTCACCGCGATCACTCCGTACAACGCGGCACTGATCATGGCGCTGCAGAAGCTGATTCCCGCACTCATGGCAGGTAATTCGGTGATCCTGCGACCGAGTCCGCTCACTCCGCTATCGTCGCTGATCTTCGGGCACGCGGCCGACGCCGCCGGCTTGCCGCCCGGCGTGCTGAGCGTGGTCGCCGAGGAAGGCACCGAGGGCGCGCAGTTACTGACCACCCATCCCGCGGTCGACATGGTCTCGTTCACCGGATCCACCGTTGCCGGACGCAACATCATTGCGCAGGGGGCACCGACGGTGAAACGACTCTCGCTCGAACTCGGTGGCAAATCCGCACAGATCTACCTGCCCGACGCCCTCGCACGTGTCGGCATCGGCGCGATGGGCGTCGTGGCACGCACCGCCGGACAGGCCTGTGTCGCGGCCACACGCATGCTGGTTCCCGAGGAGCACAAAGAGGAGGTGCTCGAACGCGTTGCTGCCGCGTACAACTCGATCAAGGTGGGTTCCCCCACCGATCCGACCGCGCTGATGGGTCCGGTGATCAGCGCGGCACAACGAGCCAAGTGCGAGCAGTTCGTGCAACTTGCAGAGGAACAGGGCGCCAAGGTCCGGGCCGGCGGCAAGCGACCGGAAGGCCTCGATCGGGGCTACTACTTCGAGCCGACCGTCCTCGATCTGCCCAGCAATGCGAACCCGGCAGCCCAGGAGGAGATCTTCGGGCCCGTTCTCGGGGTGATCGGCTACCGCGATGTCGACGATGCGGTGCGGATCGCCAACGACAGCGTCTACGGGCTGTCCGGCCAGGTCTACGGCGCCGACACCACCGCAGCAGTCGCGGTGGCCCGCCGGATCCGGGCGGGCGCCGTCAACGTCAACACCACCGTATTCAGCGCACTCGCACCCAGCGGGGGCTACAAGCAGAGCGGACTCGGCCGCGAACGTGGACACGAGGGAATCCGCGAATTCCAGGAAGTCAAGCACATGTCGATTGGAGAGCTCCCACAATGACCACATCGAACAGCACCACGAACCTCAACCTGGACTGGCTCGTCTCGGTCGACGACCACATCCTCGAACCGCCCAATCTGTGGGTCGATCGCGTCGCCAAGAAGGACCGCGATCGTGCACCACACATGATCAAGGACGACAAGACCGGGATGGACGTCTGGGTCTACGACGGCAAGAAGTTCCCGAGCAGCGGCCTGAGCGCCGTCGCCGGCAAGTCCAAGGAGGAGTTCAGCCCCGAACCCCTCAACTACGACCAGATGCGTCCCGGTTGCTACGACCCGCTCGCCCGCGTGGAAGACATGAACAGGGCGGGCATCCTCGCGTCGCTCTCGTTTCCGACGGTCACCCGCTTCTGCGGACAGATGTTCATGGAGGCCAGCGATCGCGAGTTCGGATTCACCTGTCTGCAGGCCTACAACGACTGGCATCTCGAAGAGTGGGCGGGCGCCGCTCCAGGGCGATTCATTCCGCTGATCCTCATCCCGCTGTGGGATCCCGCCCTCGCGGCGAAGGAGATGGAACGCTGCGCGGCCAAGGGCGCCACGACATTCGCGTTCTCCGAGAACCCCGAACCACTCGGTCTGCCGACCATTCACGACAAGGATCGCTACTGGGATCCGGTCATGGCCGCAGCGAACGATCTCGAGATGGTGGTCTCGATGCACGTCGGCTCGTCGTCGACGGTGCCGCGGGTCTCGAAGGATTCTCCGTTCCTGGCCAACCTGGCATGGGGCGCGACACGCACGTCGGGAGCAATGCTGACGTGGCTGTTCAGCAGCATGTTCCAGCGCTACCCCAACCTCAAGATCGCATTGTCCGAGGGCGAGATCGGCTGGGTGCCGTACTTCCTCGAACGCGCCGAGCAGGTGCTCGACAAGCAGCGCTACTGGATCCAGCGCGGCGCGCAGTGGAGCGACCACGGCAACAACGACCTGGATCTCGACAACCTCGATGTCCGAGAAGTGTTCCGTAAGCACATCTTCGGTTGCTTCATCGAAGATCACCACGGCATCGCCAGCATCGACGAGATCGGTGAGGACAACATCATGTGCGAGACCGACTACCCGCACTCGGATTCCACCTGGCCCAACTGCATCTCGGTGGCCAAGAAGCAGATAGAGCACCTGACGACCGAGCAGCAGTACAAGATTCTGCGCGGCAACGCCGAGCGTCTGTACCGTTTCACCCCGGCACAGCCCCCTGTCCTGGCCGGTGTCTGACGTTGCTGCGGCGGAACAGGACTATGTCATGAATCGATTGCTCGAAGACAAATCCGCCATCGTCACCGGCGCGGGTTCGGGAGTGGGTCGTGCGACGGCACTGCGCCTCGCCCAAGAAGGCGCACAGGTCGTGTGCGCCGACATCGATGCCGATCAGGCGAAGGAGACCGTCCGTCTCGTCGAAGCCGCCGGCCGCGTAGCGACCGCCGTCGAGGCGGATGTGTCCGACGAAGACCAGGTCGAAGCGATGGTGAAGGCGGCGGTCGAGCAGTACGGCAAGCTCGACATCCTCGTCAACAATGTCGGAATCCCCACCCCTCGATTGGGTGCAACCTTCGAGGAACACACCCGCGAAGACTTCGAACGCCTGGTAGGGGTGAACCTGGGCGGTGTCTTCTTCGGGAGCAAGCACGCCGTCCTGCAGTTCAAGACGCAGGGTTCCGGCGGCGCGATCGTCAACACCGGATCGGTCGCCGGGCTCGTCGCGTGGGGCGGCTCGGTGTACGGCGCTACCAAGGGTGCCGTACACCAATTGACGCGCGCGGTGGCGATCGAAGCCGCTCCCCACGGCATCCGGGTCAACGCTATCGCCCCCGCGGGGATGCCGTTGACCGGATTCATGACCGCGGGCGGACTGGATCCCGAAATGGGTGCGCGTCCCGAGGTCACCGACCGGATCGCCACCCAGCATCCCCTCGGGCATTTCATCACCGCGGAGGACTGTGCGGAGGCGATCCTGTACCTGGCGTCCGACATGTCGAAGAACGTCACCGGGGTCGTGCTGCCGGTGGATGGAGGGTACGTCGCACGATGAAAACCACATCGCTCGACCGAGACCGGGTACGCGAGTTGTTCGACCTACAGGGCTCGTACAACGAGGCCACCGGCGGAAAGTTCTCCGAGGATCCGTACCCGATCTGGCATCGGCTCCGCAGCGAGAAGCCGGTCCATCGAGGTACCGTCCACGAACTCACGGGAATTTCGGATCCACTGATGTTCCAGGGACTCCCGTTTCCCGACCGAGACCACTTCTCGGTGTTCAGCTTCGAAGCATGCAACGAAGCATTCCGGAATCCGAAGGTGTTCGCATCCTCTCCCGAGGCCGTGGATGTCGATCCCGAGTCCGGTTCGCTCCTGCACAAGAGCATGTTGTCGATGGGCGGACGCCAGCACCGGCAGTATCGCAGCCTCGTCCAGCCGTCATTCCTCCCGTCGAATGCGCAGTGGTGGATCCGGAACTGGATCGAGGAAGCAGTCCACCTGCTCATCGACGGTTTCGTAGACGATGGACACGCCGAACTCAACGTCGACTTCTGCGCTGCCATACCGGTTCTCACCATCACGGGAAGCTTCGGTGTGCCGATCGAACAGGCCCTCGACATACGCGAGGCCTTGACCCGCGACCGGCAGAAGATCATCGACATCCTCGATCCGATCATCACCTCCCGGCGGGAAGAACCACAGAACGACCTGATCAGTGTTCTGGTCCAGGCCGAGCGCACCGACGAATCCGGTACCACACAACGCCTCTCGGACGAAGAGATCCACACCTTCTCGCAACTGCTGCTCGCAGCGGGCTCGGGCACCACGTGGAAGCAGATGGGCACCACGATCACGGCGCTGCTGCAACGTCCTGACGTGCTCGAAACGGTACGCGACGATCGCGGCCGGTTGCGCGCAGCGATCGAGGAGACCCTGCGGTGGATGCCCACCGACCCGATGTTCTCCCGGTGGGTCACCGAGGACATCGACTTCTACGGGCAGGATATCCCGAAGGGCTCGGTCGTCCACCTGTGCGTCGGTGCCGCGAACCGCGACCCCGAGCGATGGGAACGACCCGACGAATACGACATCACCCGGCCCACGAGGTCGACGCTCGCATTCGGTCAGGGCGCCCACATCTGCCTGGGGATGCACGTGGCCCGCGGAGAGATGACCGTGGGAATCAATGCCTTGCTCGATCGGCTCCCAGAGCTCCGGCTCGATCCGGAGGCCGAACCACCGCGACTCGTCGGGATGTACGAGCGCGGAGCAACCGCGATTCCCGTCCTCTTCGATACGAAGTGAGGTGACCATGGCAGAACCCGAGTACACACCGACGGACATCAGCCTCCGCGGCGACGAGCACGTCCGCGTCTATCGCGAGAGCGGCGGACAGGAAGGATACATCTGGAACGGCGTGCCGACGCTCCTCCTCACCGTGACGGGCCGTCGTTCGGGAAAACCGAAGACATCCGCGCTGATCTTCGCCCGGGATGGAGACGACTACCTCGTCGTCGCCTCGAAGGGCGGCGCACCGAAGCATCCCCTCTGGTACGTCAACCTGCAGGCCGATCCACACGCCGAGCTGCAGGTACAGGACAGGCAGATGTCGGTGGTGGCACGCACCGCCACCGCCGAGGAGAAGCCCCGGCTCTGGAAGATCGTCACGGACCGGTGGCCGAACTACAACCTCTACCAGTCCCGAACCGACCGGGACATCCCGGTCGTGGTCCTGTCACCGACATGACGACGGCTAGAATCGGACACCATGTCCCGGGCTGAAGAACGAGCGGTCGAACGATCGGTGGCCGTGCAACGGTCACGTTCGCGCGTCGAGAATCAGATCCGTGCGATTCTCGACGCGGCGCACCGCCTCGTCGAGGCGAAGGGCGACTCGTTCACCACCCAGGAACTCGCGAAGGAAGCCGGAGTGGCCCTCCAGACCTTCTATCGCTACTTCGCGAGCAAGGACGAGCTGCTTCTCGCCGTCATCAGCGACGGGCTCAGCGACGCATGCCGGCAGATGAGCGCCGCTGCCGCCGGCCTCACCGACCCACTGCAGCGCCTACGGTTCTACATCACCGCCGCGTTGGGTGGTCGGTCGAGGGACCCGGAGCGCTACACCCTGGCCCAGTTCATCGTGGCCACCCATTGGCGGTTGCATCGCGTCTTCCCGAAAGAGCTCGCCGAGGCCGACCGCCCCCTGGTCGACCTCATTCACACCGAGATCCGGGCCGCCGCAGACGCGGGTCTGGTGACCTCCAGCGACACGGAGCAGGACGCCTGGTTCATCGTCGAGCTCACCCGCTCGGTGTACCACCACTATGCATACGCGGCAGGCACTGTCGCGGAAGTCCAGGAGCAGCTGTGGCAGTTCTGTCTCAGGGCCCTCGGCGGTACCGTACGCTGACCCGACGCGCTCCATCGATTCGGTCGATAGAGCTGATGCTCAATATAATTCGATGCTTGCCACAGAACCACAACCGTAGATATGGTGCAGATCACTCCCCTACGGCGAGCGGCCCTCGAGGTGGGGAGTAACGGAAAGCTGCTTTGCCGTTCATGTTTTCGGAGACAGCCTCATTCGCTCGGGCGCCTCGTCGCGCACGTCCACAGCCGACTCCCGTGCCGCCCCGTCACGAGAAGTTGTCGAGCATCGGTCACCGAAATCTACCCACCCACAACCTGATCGAGAGGTCGACGATGATCCGCCACAGACGAATACGGAAGTTACCCGCCGCATTGCTGTCCCTCACGTTGTTCGCGTTCGTCGCCGCGTGCGGCGGCGACGGCGACTCCGACTCGGGCGCCTCCGCGAACGATGGTGAGCCCGTTTCCGGCGGCTCCGCCACGATCCTGGAGATCGCCGAACCGCCGACACTCGACCCCGCCAAGCTGTCGAACACGTGGGCCCACATGGCGCCCTTGGGGAATGCGCTCTACGGCACCCTGATGGTCAACAGCACCGAGAACTTCGAGATCGAGTACAAGATGGCCACCGACTTCTCCACGACCGACGGTGGAACCACTTTCGATCTGGCACTACGGCCCGGCCTGACCTTCACCGACGACACTCCACTCGACGCCGCAGCGGTGAAGTACAACTGGGATCGCTTGAAAGAGCCGTCCACCGGGTCCACCGCAATCCGAGTCGCCAGCCAGATCGAAAGCACCGAGGTCATCGACCCAGGCACGCTGAGGGTCACCCTGATCGCGCCGAATCCCCACTTTGCACAGAGTGTCGCAGCGACGTCCCTGAACTGGATTGCCTCGCCGACCGCCCTGGAGAAGGGGACGTCCGCGTTCGACGCCGATCCCGCCGGCGCCGGACCGTTCGATGTGGTGCGCTGGACGCGCCAGGGCCAGATCGAGATGGCGAAGAACCCCGCCTACTGGGACGCACCGAAGCCCTACCTCGACACACTGACGATCAGCACGGCGCACGAAGCCACGCAGCGCATGAACGCAATGACCACCGACGCTGCGGATCTCGCGCTGGAATCGAGCGCCAACAATGTCAATACCGCCGAGGCCCAGGGGCTGAACACCGAGGTGATCCCCACCGGCGGAGGCCAGATCATCGCACTGAACCATCGTCGGGCGCCGTTCGATGACATCCGTGCCCGGCAGGCTGTGCAGCTCGCATTGGACACCGAGAATCTGAACCTCATCGTCTACAACGGCGAGGGCACCGTGCCGACAACATTGTTCCCCGAGGAATCGCCGTACTACCAGGACCTGCCATTCGCCGAGACGAACAGCGAAGAGGCGCAGGAGTTGTTCGACGAACTCGCGGCCGAGGGAAAGCCGGTCTCTTTCACCTTCATGTCGTATCCCTCGAGTGAGAGCAGAACTCTCGCCGAGGCGGTCCAGGCGCAGCTCAGTGCCTACGACAACGTCGAGGTTCAGGTTGAGATCCACGACATCGCGAATGCCCAGGCGCGCACTGCAGCACGGGATTTCGACATGTCTATCACGTCGGCCATCATCCAGGATCCCGATTACGCTCTGTGGACGGCCTTCCACTCTGCATCGCCCGGCAATTTCATGGGCGTCAACGACCCGGAACTCGACGAAGCACTCGATCGAGGACGCGCCTCCGACGTGCAGGCGGAACGCGTCGAGGCATACACAGTGGCCCAGGAACGACTCGAGGACATCAGCGTCGGTGTCTGGTACACGAAGGCGACACCCGCAGTCATCTACGACACCGATGTCCACGGTGTGGAGCTCTACACGTTGGGTTCGCCTCTGGTGGAGGAAATCTGGATCGAATGATCCACCAGGTCACTCGGGGAGCCCGTCGAGCACCGCGCGACTCCCCGACAGTCCGAGCCGGGTCGCTCCCGCTTCGAGCATCCGCACCGCGGCCTCCGCGGTGCGGATGCCGCCGCTGGCCTTGACTCCGAGCCTGCCGCCGACGGTCTCTGCCATGATCTGCACCGCATGCTCCGAGGCACCGCCCGCGGGATGAAACCCGGTGGAGGTCTTGACGAAGTTCGCACCGGCCTTCTCCGCGACCCGGCACACCTCGACGATCGCCGCGTCCGAGAGCGCAGCCGACTCGATGATCACCTTGAGTACCGCGTCGAACCCGATCGCCTCGCGAACGGTGAGGATGTCAGCGAGCACGGCGTTGTACTCACCTGCGACCGCGGCTCCGACGTCGATGACCATGTCCACCTCGCGGGCACCCTGCTCGACGGCGAGGCGCGCCTCGGCCCCTTTGATGAGCGAATGATGCTTACCCGACGGGAAGCCCACCACCGTCGCGACGACCACACCGTCTGCGCGTACCGGCAGCATCGACGGTGAGACACACACCGCGTACACCCCGAGATCGCGGGCTTCGTCGACGAGTGCCCGCACGTCCGCCGCGGATGCTTCGGGCTTGAGCAGGGTGTGATCGATCATCGAGGCGACGTGGGAGCGGGAGAACGTGGAATCCGGCATGCCGCCAGCTTTCCACACGCGAAAATCGGTTGCCGGGCTCGACGACGCCGGCGCACACTGCGAACGTGCTGATCCGTCGAGAACTCCCGTCCGACACCGACGCCATCGCGGCGATCCATCACGACGCGTTCCGGGCGTCCACACCGGCCGGTCACGAGCCCGCGGAGCCGGACCTGGTCGCGGCACTGCACGCCGGTCCCGCTTGGATACCGCAGTTGTCACTCGTCGCGGAGGACTCCACCGGAGCTGTCATCGGGCACGTGTGCGTGACACGCGCGAGCATCGACGGCTCCGCTGCACTCGCGCTCGGCCCGATCGGGGTCCGCCCCGGCCAACAGGGCACAGGCACCGGCGCCGCGTTGATGCACGCGGTTCTCGGCGCGGCCGATGCACTCGATGAAAGCGTCGTGGTCCTGCTCGGCCACCGCGACTACTACCCTCGATTCGGCTTCGTCCCGGCGGCCGAACTGGGGATCACGCCCGATGTCGAGGCGTGGGCTACACCGCATTTCCAGGCCCGCGCGCTGAGCTGCTACGACCCGGACACGAAAGGGATATTCCGGTACGCCCCACCGTTCTACGAGCTCGGCTAGATTCGCAGGCATGGGCGACGACACCGCGGACACAGCTCGTACATTCGACGACGCAAGCGTCACGTTCAATCGCCTCACCGAGACGGTGTGGGGTCCCGCCGGGAGGGTATTGGCCTTCCAGCTCGGGCTCGGCCCCGGCGACACGGTGCTGGACGCATGCTGCGGAGCAGGTGCGTCGGCATTTCCCGCGGCTGCGGCGGTGGGTCCGTCCGGTCGCGTGCACGGCGTCGACCTCTCCTCCGAGCTGCTCGAGAACGCCCGATTGATCGCCGAAGCCCGGGCACTGCAGAACATCGACTTCGTGTGTGCCGATGTGACCACCTGGGAGGCGCCATCGGACATTCCCGCCGATGGATACGACGCCCTCGCGATCTCCTACGGTGTGTTCTTCCTTCCCGATATGCATCGGGCGTTCGCACACCTCGTCGATCTCGTCCGACACGGTGGCCGGGTGGGCGTGACGGTGTGGCGGAAAGGGTCGTTGGACGAGTACGCCCAGGTCGTGTTCGATGTCGCATCACGTTTCAACCCCGACCTGGCAGAACGCGGGTCGTTGCGTGCACGCACTCCCCTCGGCGAGATCGACACTCCCCGCACGTTCGAGGCGTGGCTGGCCGACGCCGGAACCCACTCCGTCGACGTGCGCGTCCTGTCGAACCTGCTGCCCGCTACCGACGAGTTGTGCTGGAATCTCGTCACCGGCACCGGCTACCGGGCGGCGCTGAACGGGCTCGACGACGAGGAGATCGCGGCGGTCCGCCGCGGCATCGCCGACGAAGTAACAGCACGCGGCATTCACACGATCGACTTCACCACGCTCGTGGGCACCGCGACCGTACGACGTCCCCGGACTGCAGCGTCGGAACACCTGACACAATCGCGAGCATGACTCGTTCCACCTCGTCCGACGACCGCCGCTACGTGTTGACCCTGGGCTGCCCCGACAGCACCGGGATCGTCGCGAAGATCTCCACGTTCCTGGCGGACATCGGCGGGTCGATCGTCGAGGCCGCCTACCATGCCGATCAGGACGGCGGTTGGTTCTTCACCAGGCAGGCGGTGCGAGCCTCGTCGATCCCGTTCGGTATCGACGAGCTGCGAGAACAGTTTGCTGTGGTGGCGAACGAGATCGGGCCGGACACCGAGTGGACGCTGTCCGACACCGGCGAGCGCAAGCGCGTGGTGCTGCTCGTCAGCAAAGAGGCACACTGTCTGCATGATCTGCTCGGCCGCGTTGCGGCGGGTGAGCTCCAGGCCGAGGTGTGCGCGGTCGTCGGCAACCACCGCGACCTCGAGAAGGTCGCGCGTCGCCACGGTATCGACTACCACTACGTCTCCTTCCCGTCCGATCCGGCCGAGCGCGGTCCGGCGTTCGAGCAAGTTCGCAAGATCGTCGACGCGCACGATCCGCATGCCGTCGTCCTCGCCCGGTTCATGCAGGTCCTGCCGGCGGACCTGTGTGATCACTGGGCCGGACGCGCGATCAACATCCACCACAGCTTCCTGCCGTCGTTCGTGGGTGCGCGGCCGTACCATCAGGCATTCACTCGCGGCGTGAAGCTCATCGGCGCGACGTGCCACTATGTGACGGCAGAACTCGACGCGGGTCCGATCATCGAGCAGGACGTCATCCGGGTGAGCCACCACGACAGCGTCGCCGACATGGTGCGGCAGGGGCGCGACGTGGAGAAGCTCGTCCTCTCCCGTGGTTTGCGCTGGCACCTCGAGGATCGGGTACTCGTGCACGGCCGGAAGACGGTGATCTTCAACTGAGCGTCACACTAGGACACCATCACTCCGGCGCGTTCGACGAGATGCAGCACTTCGTCGTCGAACGCGTCGATGGCTTCGACGGAGCTCATATGGCCGACGCCGTCCAGAACGACCAGGCGCTCGAGGTTTCCGGCTTTCTCGAGGCCGGCCGCGAGCCGTCGCGCGTGCACCGGAGGTGTGAGCCGGTCGGCCGAGCCGACGAGCACGGTGGTGGGGACGTCGAGGCGTTCGAGGCCCTCGTGGATATCGAGGGTGCTCAACGCGAATCCCCAGCTTCCGCGTGTGCGTGGTGGGCATGCGAGCACGATCTTCTCGCAGAAGTCGACCTCGGCCGGGCTGGCCGAGGGTGAGAGCGCCACGTACTTGAGGGCCCGGGTGGTGAACCTCGATTCCGTCATCGGCATCCGCGCACCCATCAATGGACGTGCCACCTTCACCGACACGCGCGGAAATCGTTCGGGAAGCGCAATCAAAGCAGCATCCGCAACGAGGTTGTCCATCCCGGTGCTCGCCAGGAGTACACCCGCGACCTTCTGCGAGACCTGTTCGGGGAACCGCTCCGCCCACGCGATGATGCTCATCCCGCCCATGCTGTGCCCGGCGAGCACTGCTTTGCGTCCCACTGGAACCGCGGCGTCGAGGACCGCGGCGAGGTCGTCGGCGAGGACGTCGGGGCCGAGTCTGCGCGTGCCGACCTCGCTTGCGCCGTGTCCGCGCTGGTCGTAGACGACGACGCGGTATCGATCGGCGAACGCGTTGATCTGCGGGGTCCAGTACATCCCGTTGCACGTCCACCCGTGGCTGAACACGAGCGGCTGTGCATCCGGATCACCGTAGGCCAGTACGCGGAGCCGGGCTCCGTCATCGGTCCGGACCTCGATCTCGTCGGCTTCCAGGTTCGGAGGGGAGAGAAGGACGTGGGGGGGTGCATCCGTCGTCCGCGCCGCCGTGGAGCGGCGGCGGGTCGCGACCACGCCCCCCACGGCAGCGGCGAGCACACCCGCTCCTACTGCGAGCAGCATGGCCTGACGACGGGTCTTCTTCTTCACGTGCTCTCCTGGGTGCGCGTCGACGGTTCTGGCGATCGGTTTTCGGGGTGGTCTCGAGCGTGGATGTGGTGTCTGTCAGTGCGGGTGTGACGCCTGCTCACAGCACGTGCGCTTTGCGGAGCAGCTGCGCCGACGGACCGCCGATCAGCCCCACCGAGTCGAGGAACTCGACCGTCCGCCGCGTACCCTGCCGTAATTTGTCGTGGTAATGCACATTTGCTCGCACCGCAGCCTTGGCTTCGGCGATATCGAGGCCGGCCGCCGCATACACCTGGTCGTTGATCAGATTCGTCACGATCAGATAGCCGGACACACCAAGGTGCATGCGAACGTACGCGCGCTGGGCCCTCGTGGCCTTACGCATCCTGCGTTCAGTTTCCTCGCGGGCGTACCGAATGTGCCGCGACTCTTCGACGACGTGGATGTGACTGACTGTGCGGGTGAGCGGCTGGACGCGTTCGTCGCGCATGAAATCGCGCTGCATCATGTCGAGGATCTCTTCGGCGAACAGCGTGGCGCCGAACGCGAGCGCACCCGATGCGACCGCTTTGAACCCGCGTCCACTTACGCGGATCCACTGCTTCGGCCGGTAGGACGGCACGCCGAGCCGCTTTGCCGAACGCGCGAACATGATGGAATGGCGACATTCGTCGGCGATCTCGGTAAGACCGAACTGAACGTACGGGCTGGAAGGGTCTTGCTGGTAGAGATCCCGGATGAGCATCTGCATGAGGATCATCTCGAACCAGATGCCTGTCCCGGCGATACTCGCCGCTTCATGCGTCGTGAGAGTGATCCGCTGCTGGTCCGACATCTGTTCCCACAGGTCCGTGCCGTACAGGCTGGACCATTCGGGTGTCATGCCGAATTTGTCGTCCGGGATCGGGGCGTTCCAGTCGATTTCGAGGCCAGGATCATAGGACTTACGTGCCGCCGAGTCGAGGAGTCGTTGCGCTGTCTCCTGCTTTCCGTCGGGTCCGGGCAACCCGCATACCCGACCGGACGCACCCTCGATCGACCCGTTGACTCGGGTGATGGACATCGCAAACCACCTCGCCTCGAATAGTACCCGTTACTCGAAGTGTCATTATCTGCATCACACTTGTCAAGCAAGCCGGCCGAGGCGGTCGTCGAACGGAGGGCTCGCACTACCAGCGCGGCTTCTGCACTTCCTCGACCCGCGGACGCACATCCACCAGGTATACGCAGACCGCAACCACCGCGATGATGCCGAGGATTCCGATTGCCCCGAAGAGCAACAGAACGATCAGCGAGGCCGCGAGGATTCCGAGCCATACGGGTTTGGTGAGCTTGTCTACCGCGGGAAACGCTTCGGTAGGTTGACGAATTGCATGGAACAACGCGAAGCCGGCTCCTACGAGTGCAATGACTTGCAGCAGGAGCATGATCAGACCGGCGAGAGAATCGACATTCGGCACAGCACCCAGTCTACGAGAATCGGCTCCCGCGCAACTTTCATGCGCGGGAGCCGATCGAGATCGACCCGGTCGGGGCCGGGTTACTGCTCTCAGGCGCCGGTGGTCTTGCGGGGCGCAGCCTTCTTGGCGGGAGCCTTCGCTGCGGTCTTGGCCGGGGCCTTCTTTGCGGGAGCCTTGGCCGGGGCCTTCTTCGCGACGGCCTTCGAGGCGGCGGTCGCCGGTGCGACCGACTCGTCCGTCGCGGCCTCGGTCACGGCCGCGTCGGCCTTCGTCGTCACGGCCGCGTCGGCCTTCGTCGTCACGGCCGCGTCGGCCTCGTCCACCTCGTCCGCGACGGACTCGACACGAGTTGCCGCCTCATCACTCGCCTCCTCGGCCTGATCCCCGAGTTCGAGGACGCGGAGAGCCGCGTCGTCGCCGGCGTCGGTGATCGCGTCGCCGACCTCGGCGGCCGTGTCGGTGATGCGGTCTGCGGTGAGTCCGGCGATCTTGGCTGCCTGCTCACCGACTGCGCGCGTCTGCCGCGCGACGGTACCCAGGGCATCTTCGGTGAGGTCGACGACGTCCCCGAAGGCCGCCTCGGCGCGACCGAGACGTTCCTCGACGGCCGACTGCTGACGCAGACGTTCGATGGTCTCTTCGCCGCGCTCGGCGAATGCGGCGTAGAGGTCCGACGCGACCTTCAGGTAGGCCTCGGCAACCTTGCGTAACTCCTCCGCACTGAATCGTTCACGCAGGTCGGCGAGCTCTTCAGGAAGCTCGGCAGGCAGCTCGCCCAGTCGGGTCCGCAGAGACTCGATGGTCTCGGTGAGATCGGCCGGGACGGCGGCGATGCGCTCGCGTGCGGTCTCCACGCGGTCGTTCACGTCGAACTGGGTGGTTTCGGCGCGCTCACGCACCTGGGCAACGACGTCGGCGACGGCCTGGACGACGGCGTCGCCGGCACCGACAGCTGCGTAGAGGGATGTGCGAAGTGCAACGTTGGGATCGGTCATGTCAGTTCTCCTCGTCGAAGTCTGTGAGATTTCCGCGATCGGCTGGAACCACGGCGTCGGCGACCCTTTGGGGCGCCGAGTCCGCCGGGACCGTCTCGTTCTCGCGACAGAACGAGTCGTAGATGTCGAGCAGGACCTGCTTCTGCCGCTCCGACAATGCGGTGTCGGCGAGCAGCGCGTCGCGTGCCGCGCTGTGCGGTCGCTCCTCGAGGATTCCGGCTCGCACGTAGAGGACTTCGGCGGACAGCCGCAGTCCTTTCGCGATCTGCGCAAGAACCTCTGCGGACGGCTTGCGCAGCCCACGCTCGATCTGACTGAGGTACGGGTTGCTCACCCCGGCCAGGTGCGACAGTTGCCGCAGCGACACCTGGGCGGCTTCGCGCTGGGAGCGAATGAAGCTCCCGATGTCCTGGGCGGCGTTGCCCACCACCCGTGCAGCAATATCGGTGGGTCCTGCGCTTTCGGCAGCCCCCGCACCTTCTGCGGACCCAGCGTTCCCGTCCTGGTCGTCGTCGGCCGCTTCGGCCGAATCTCGAATCGTGGACATACACCCAGCGTACGGAGAGGTGCTAGCTACAGCAAGCACTCGGCTAGCACGTGAGGTAGATCATGCGAACAGCAGCTCGGAGAGCGTGTAGATGGACAGCCCTGCCAGGGCACCGACAACGGTGCCGTTGATCCGGATGAATTGCAGATCACGCCCCACAGCGAGCTCGATCTTGCGACTCGCCTCCTCCGCGTCCCAGCGTTCGACGGTCTCCTGGATCACCGAGGTGATCTCGTCCGCATAGTTCGCGGCGATGAACCGCACACCGGCGAGGAGCCATCCGTCGACCTTTCCGCGCATCTCGGTGTCCTCGCACAGCCGGACACCGAGGCGCTCGACGCTCTCCGCCACCTTTCGGCGCAACGTGCTGTCGGGGTCGTCGACCGACTCGAGGATCATGCGTTTGGCCACCCGCCAGGTCGCAGATGCCAGTTGCGTGATTTCCTCGCGGCCCATGATCTCGGCCTTGAGCTTCTCGGCCTTGGCGATCGTCACCGGGTCGTGCTGAAGATCCCGCGCATAGTCGACGAGGAATTTCTCGGCTGCGAGCCGTACCTCGTGTTCAGGGTTGGAACGGACCTTCCAGGTGAAGTCGACCAGCTCCCGGTGGATCTTCTCCCCCAGCATCAGGTCCACGAACTTCGGGGACCACGCCGGCGAATCCTTCGTGATGATGCGATCGATGGTCTCCTGACTTCCCAGCGCCCACTGATGTGCTCGTTCGGCGAGCATGTCGATCAACGGACGTTGCCGTCCTTCGGCGAGGAGTTCGCTGAGGATGCGCCCGAGGGGTGGCCCCCACTCGGGCTCGGCGATCCGCTTGACGATGGTGTGGTCGATGATCTGGGCAATATCGTCCTCACGAAGGATGCTCACCACCCCGCGCAGGATCGTCGAGGTCTCCTTCGCAACCCGCTCGGCGTGCTGCTGCTCCGCCATCCAACCGCCCAGTCTCAGCGGAATCTGTGCGGATTCGACTTTCGCCGACACCACGTCGGGTGCGAGAAAATTGGTTCCGACGAAGGAACTCAGACTCGCGCCGAGCTGATCCTTCTTCCGCTTGATGATCGCCGTGTGAGGCACCGGAATCCCCAGCGGATGGCGGAAGAGCGCAGTCACCGCGAACCAGTCGGCGAGAGCACCGACCATGCCCGCCTCGGACGCGGCGCGTACGTAGCCGACCCATGCACCGGCGCCCTGGGATTCCTGCCACCGGCAGAACAGGTACACCGCGGTGGCCACGATCAGAAATCCTGTGGCCACCGCCTTCATCCGGCGTAGATCCCGGCGTTTGGTGTCGTCCTCGAAAGTGATGTACTGCACCGGACCATTGTGCCGAAATTCGATCACCGCCACCGCACCGCGCCCGCAGATGTCATCCCCGACTCAACACGGACACACCACGTACACCACCGAATCCCACCGGGAGTGCGCGCCCGTAGACTGAGCGGACGATCGAGACCGAATGGATGTACCGAAACACATGGCCACTTCTTCACCCGACGCGACCGATTCACAGCCCACGAAGCAGGACGGTCGTAAACGTCGTTGGCATGAGCACAAGATCGCCCGCCGCGAAGAACTCGTCGAGGGCACCATCAGGGCGATCCGCGCCCGCGGGCACGACATCGGGATGGACGAAATCGCAGCCGAGATCGGCGTGTCCAAGACCGTGCTGTACCGATACTTCACCGACAAGAACGATCTGACGACCGCGACCATGATGCGGTATGTCGAGACGGTCCTCGCACCGCGCATCTACGCTGCGGTGTCGGAGGATCTCGACGAGTACGACCTCACCCGTGTCGCAATCACGACATACGTAGAGACGGTCGCTGAGGATCCCGAGGTCTACCTCTACGTGATGTCGAACAGTTCGTCGGCGGGCCGCGACGTCGTCGCCGACTCCGAACGAATGATCGCCGAGCTGGTGTCGGCGGTCCTCGGGGAGCGGTTGCGGCTACTCGAGATGGATTCTGGCGGGTCGCTGCCGTGGGCGTACGGCATCGTCGGTGCAATCCAGCTGGCTACGCATTGGTGGATCTCGAACAAATCCATGACCGCGGACGATCTCGTCGACTACCTGACGATGATGGTGTGGGGTGGGATGACCGGGATTGCCAAGGCCTCGGGGTCACCCGGACGTTTCAAGGCGCAGCCGCACCCATTGCTCCCCGACGAGGCCTGACACCGTTCACGTAACCTCGAGTTACGTGTAAATTGGGTGGCATGTCCGATGCCTTGCCACCACACCACAACGAAGCCGACGACCCGGACGGCTATCGGGGTCCGGCCGAAGTCACCGTCGGAGCGCAACACGTTACCGTCGACGTCGAACTGTCCGGGCACTTCGATCCGATCGTGGGGCGACACCGGTGGCGTGGTCGCCTACGCCGATTGGGTGCCGCCCTCACACCCGAAACTCCACTGGGTGCGGGCACCGAAGTGACACTCCGGATCCCGGCGATCGACGGAAGTACCGCCACCGCCATGGGCCGCATCACCGAGATCGATCTGTGGGGAAGCCACATGATCGACGGCACCTCACCGCCGCCCTACACGACACAGACCGAGGAATCCGACTGAACCGACATTCGTATGGCACGCTCGTGGCCATGGGAAACAACGGCGACGGATGGCACACCCCCGCAGTGGAGATCCTCCGCGCGGGACCGCACAACACGGTCGCCGACCTCGACGCGAACGGCACGCCCGGATTCGAGGGCGACAAAGAACGCGGGACGAAGCTGATCGAAGAACGCGGCGCCGTGCTGTCGGACCTGCAGGAAATGCTCTTCGCGAACGGTCGTCTCGGCGACGAACGTTCGGTGCTCCTCGTCCTTCAGGGTATGGACACCGCCGGTAAAGGCGGAATGGTCCGCAACGTCATCGGACATGTGGATCCGCAGGGGGTCGATCATACGGCGTTCGGTGTGCCGACACCGGAGGAGAAACGCCACCACTATCTGTGGCGTATCCACAAGGCGCTGCCCCGCGACGGGCAACTCGGTGTATTCGACCGATCCCACTACGAGGACGTCCTGGTCGCCCGCGTACGCGAACTCGTCCCGGAGTCCGTCTGGCGTCGCCGCTACGACGAGATCAACCGGTTCGAACGCGACCTCGTCGACAGCGGCACGACCATCGTCAAGGTCGGGATGTTCGTCTCTCTCGACGAACAGAAAGAACGCCTCGCCGAGCGGCTCGAACGCAGCGACAAACACTGGAAGTACAATCCGAGCGACGTCGACGAGCGCGCACTGTGGCCCGAGTACCAGCAGGCCTACCAGGACATGCTCGACAAGACGAACACCGACTACGCACCGTGGTACGTCGTACCGTGCGACCGCAAGTGGTACAGCCGCCTCGCAGTGATGGAGCTACTCATCGACGCATTCCAGCGTCTCGACCTCGACTGGCCGGAACCGAATTTCGACGTCGAGGCCGAGAAGCAGCGGCTGGCAGAATCCTGATCGTCAGAACAGGTGCGGTGTCTCGATATGACGATGATGATCGCGCCTGGTCGCACCGCCCACCATTCCGATCGCAAGCGCCACCGCAACGGCGGCCACGATCCCGCTGGTCAGCGCGAACCCACCGTGCCCGGATCCGGCGGCAACCAGGGTGAAGGCAATCGTGATCACCCCGATGAGTGCGAGTGCGAATGCCGACCACGCGACGAAGAGGTTGAGCTTCATAGCCTGTCTCCTTCCCCGAGGACTGCGTTTCGGTTGATTCCGACGGTACCCCCGGGTTATGCCCGTCACAAGGTCGGACGGTGGTTACCGGAGGTCAGCGCCCGGCGTGGCAGACGGCTTCACGCGATAGGTTGCGATCGCGAATTCTCCGTTGCGCGCAAGGTCGGTGAGTTCCAGCTCGACGTGGCGGGGCAGCAACGGCTTGCCCGCGCCGATCGTGACAGGAGCCCAAGACACGATGATCTCGTCGAGCAGGCCGGCGTCGGCGAACTGCCCCGCGAGGTCTCCCCCGCCGATCATCCACAGGTCGCGATCACCGGCCGCGGCTGCCATCTCGTCGTAGACCGTGCGCACGTCGTCCTGCGTGAATCGGATGTCGCCCGGTCCGTCGGGCCCCTCCGCCACGGGCATGCCCTCGCGGTGGGTGAAGACCCAGCAGGGGAATTCGTACTCCCACTTGTCCACCCCGGCGTGGTCCAGGACCCACTGATACGTCGAGGCACCCATCACGGCCGCACCGATCCGCGACATGAACGCTGCTCCCCCGCCAGGTCCCTCGTGATCGATGTCGCGTGACAGCAACCAGTCCAGGCTGTGGTCCTCCGTTGCAATGAATCCGTCGAGCGTGCTCGCCGTGTAGAAGATCATCCGGGTCATGTCGGGTTTCCTTCCGGCTCGTCTCCGAGCATGTGTGATGAGACTCCGCGCTGCCATTCGAGCGGGTCCCCGTTGTCGACGCTGCGGCCGGCGGCGCGCAGCATGTGACGCACCAGTTGTCGTCGGTGCGCCGCGAATGTGAGTACATGAGAGATGACGCCACCGAGCACGAAACTCTCGGGTGGGTCGCACAACGCATCGATCAAGCGATCGCCCCAGGCGTTGCGCCTGTCGATGTCACGTACGGCTTCGGCCCACAGTGGCGCGATCACATCGAACAGCGCGCACAGCGACGCAGCATCATTGCCCGACCGCACGGGTTCGTCTGCGCCGATCATCGACGCGAGCCAGATCTGTTTCGACCACACGAGATTGCCGAGCACCTGCGCGATCGATTCATCGGGGCCGTCCCACGCGAGCACCACGAGCCCCGGGAACCTCACGCGTTCGTAGTCGTCCGCTCCCAGATCGGATGCGGTGTTCAGCAACGCCCGGGTGTCGTCGAGGTCGTGATGGACCATCTGCGCGGTCACCTGACCGCCACCCATGCTCCGGCCGTATCCTCCGGTACCGTCCTCTACCCACAGGTGCATCGGCGGATGGAAGTGGACTCCGTTGGGAGCAGGTAGCCAGTGCGAGCAGCCGGGCGGCGCGAGTGCGTGCCCTTCGGTCGTGCTCGGCGGATAGCCGTACGCCCGAGAGAACGCGCGGCTGAACCCTTCCACCGAGCTGTATCCCGCGGCGAAGGCGGCATCAGTGACACCGCGTCCGTCGCGCAACTGCCACGCCGCGCGCTCGAGCATCACTCGACGACGCAAGGAGACCGGGGATTCTCCTGTACCGCGCGAGAATTCACGACTGAAATGCCACGGCGATGCGAAAGCACCGCGCGCCATGTCGTCGAGGTTCGCGTGGTCTTCGTCGAGGACAGCATCGAGCAGTTCGCGCAATCGGTCGCGTCCGGATCCGGTCATGTACACAGTGTTGCGCAGTGGGCGAGAAGTGCGCTTGACCGTTCTTGCTCAGCTTTTCCTCGGGTCCTGTGGAGCGCCCTCACAGCCCTCGATACCCACGAATAGCACGCCAGGCGACGGTTCCACGCACGCTTGAACGGGTATTCACAGGTCATGCCTTCACCGATTCGCCTCTGCGACGTGCATTCAGCGCCTCTGCCCTCACCTCGAGGCCCGATCAGCGGCGAGGTGATTTCACGGCTGCGCGGACCCGCCGAGGCAGGGCTGTGGTCGATCCACGTGGCGCACGGCGAGCCATACAGTGAAGACGTACAGCTCGCGCTCACCGTGCTGTACGAATTGCACTACCGAGGATTCGACGGTGCCGATCCCGAATGGGAATGGATGCCCGGCCCACTCGGCGTGCGCGCCCAACTGGAACAACTCTTCCTCCACGCGTTGCGACGCGATGTCCCCGAAGGAGACGATCCGAACGCGGTCCTCGACCACCTGTGTCATGAGCCTCGGGACGCGTGGGGTCTCTCGCACCAGCTTGCTGCTTACGGAACGTGGGAGCACGTTCGCGAATTCTTCGTGCATCGTTCCATATACCACCTCAAGGAAGCCGATCCGAATGCGTGGGCAATTCCACGTCTCACCGGACGCGCGAAGGCCGCACTCGTCGCCGTCGAGTTCGACGAGTACGGCGGCGGTCAGGCCGACCGCGTGCACTCTCGGCTGTTTGCAGACCTGTTGGCTGCCGCCGGATTGAGCAACGCCTATCTCGGCTATCTCGAGTGCGTGCCCGCAGAGACCCTCGCGACGGTGAACTTCATGTCGCTGTGCGGACTGCACAGGATACGGACGCCGATGCTGGTGGGTATGTTCGCAGCAACCGAAGTCACCTCGTCACCGAGCTCCCGCCGGATGGTCTCCGCTCTGGAACGTCTTCACTCGCCCCCTGCATGCATCACCTTCTACTCGGAACACGTCGAGGCGGACGCCGTACACGAACTGGTACTGCGACACGATGTGGTCGGAGATCTCCTTGCGAAAGATCCGGGGTGCGCTGCAGACATCGCGTTCGGAGCAAACGCCACCGAATTCTTGGAGTATCGCCTTGCGCAACGTCTGCTGACCGCGTGGAAGGACGACCGGACATCACTCACCGCGCCGGTTACCTGACCAGCGCGGTGAGGATTGTTCGTGTGTCTGTCTGTTCGTGTGTCGCAGCGCGACCGGAACCACCTACAGTCTGCGATGCCGGAAGTTGATGGTGATCAACACCGCTCCCAGTAGAAACACGATGGCACCGGCAATGATTCCCAGTGTCACCCAACCCTCGAATCCGCCGCCAGCAGCTGCGAGTACCAGCGCAATGATCACGATCCCGATGAGGATGCAGGCGTATCCGCCCCAACCCGCGAGGCGGCTGGCCGTGGTGGGTCGCTGGTGTTCGGGTGAATTCGTCATGTCTCGCCGATCTTGGGGTACTCAACCGCAATCGGGTCGATGTCTGCGTCGTCGGATGTAGCGAGTTCGGCTCGGTGCAGGTCAGCGCGCCGACTTCGCGGCATTCTTCTCCGTATGCGCATCGGCGTTGGCGAGAGTGCCGGATGCGCTCTCGAGGTGTGCGCGGACGAACCACTGGAACTTCTCCAGCTGACCGGTTTGTCCGATGAGAAGGTCCTCGGTGATCGGGTCGATCTTGCCGACCTTCGAGATGGCCTTGCGATTGTCGGTAATGAGGCCGTCGTACACGAGGTCGAGTGCGGCAAGGTGTGCCTGCGCGGTGTCGCGGACAACCGAATAGTCGTCCCACGTCCTGTACTTCGCGATCGCACCAGGCGTCCCGAGGGGGGATTCACCCAGAGCCGCAATACGTTCGGCCGCCTCATCGGCATAGGCGCGTACGAGTTCCACCTGCGGATCGATCATCTCGTGCACGCCGATGAAGTTCGGTCCCACGACATTCCAGTGGATGTGCTTCAACGTCAGGTGCAGGTCGTTGTAGGCACTGAGTCGCTCCTGCAGAACGCGTGCAACGCCAGCGCCGTCCTTGTCACTCAAACCGGGGACTGTGTAATTCGACGTGGATTTCGACATGTTTCGTCTCCTCGGGGTGTTGTTGTAGGTGGCAACCGCATACCCTTCACAACACCACTCCGAAACCTCCGGATGGTGTTTCTTCCCACCGGACGAAGCTGTTCATGCTGCCAAGCTCCAGTCGTTGCAGGGAACGCCACGTCCATGCAGAGCCCCTCGCTCAACCCTCAGGGCCGGCGTCGTCTTCATCGAATCGGTGCACAGCAGCTTCCTCCGCGGGCGCCGCGCCGCCATCGACACCGACATCGGTACCGATGAGATCCTTCTCGGTGTCTGCCGAAACCCCCTCGTCGGGCGCCACCAGGCGACCGGAGCGCTCCTCTCCGACTTCATCGTCGGAAGGCGGACAGTCGGCACGCGCGCCGTCCGCCGAGTCATCGAGCGCGGGGTCCGGCACTTCCTCCCCGAGACGCGACTCGAGGCTGTCGTGAGGTTCCATCGCGAGCGGACGTTCCGGTGGCGAATATCCCTCGTCCAGAACGTCGTCCTGACCGCGATCGATGAGCGTGTCCTCAGGCTGCAATTGGTCTTCGTCGTCGACGCTGTATTCGCCGGGAACACTCGCCCCGGGGTTCTCAGATGTAGGCATATCTCCGACGATGCCACTCCGTGCGGGACACCGCCATGGTTTCACGATGTGAGGAAGATGTAGCCAGCTTCGGTTTCGCAACCGGAGCGCAGGGGTATCCGAGATTCAACTCCGATGCCGGCTGGCGACGGAAATACAGCGAGGTGACGCGATGATCATTCTGGGCTTGGTGCTGTTGGTGATCGGATGGCTCACAGGAGTCTCTATTCTCACCACGATCGGGGTGATCCTCCTGGTCGTCGGGGTGATCCTTGCAATCCTGGGAGCGACAGGCCGGGCGGTCGGTGGTCGCGCCCATTGGTATTGACCCGGTGGTAGCGACGGTATTGCCCCGGTGGTATCGAGGTCCGGGAGGACCTGTGAGAGGCCGAGGCGATAGCCATCTCCGCCTTAGCCGAACACGCGACTGCCGGGCGTGACAACGCCTGCGAGGGTCGGCTGGGGTCGGCTGCCGGGCAGGTCACTACTGGTGAGGCTGATTCCTGCGATGACTGGTGTCGCACAAGGGATATGATGCACTTCGACGGCATCGGCACACTGCCACCAAGAACCGATCGGATTCGGTCTCGGTGCCGTCCTCCGCCACAATACGAACAGGCCCCTCGATGAGCGCCGGGCCACCTTTCACGAGCCGCACCTCACGCACATCACGGCCGTCTCTCACGGGGGGCGCGGTCGACGTTGTCGTCGAGTTCGGTTCTGTCTGCACGGATCACCACCACTTCCTCGTTCACCGTATCTCTGTCCGCAAACTGCGCGCGCTGGAGATATCGAATCCGGCTCTGCACCACAGGACCGAACGGGATATTCCGCCGACCAACGACTGCGGATTTCAGCCCACGGTCGCGCAGACGATCGAGAGTTGCCTCGACCCCGCAGAGGCCGGACTGAACGATCAGAGCAAACCCACTGTTTGACAACAGATTCGATAGACCATCACACAACGGATCGAGCACGCACCGGCCGTCGGCCCCCGCGTCCCATCTCGGATCAGCGGGGCCGCCCTCGTGCGGTACGTAGGGCGGGTTGGACAGCACGACATCGAAAGGCCCGGTGCCGATGGCAGCGTCCAACCCGCCACGCACTACGCGTACGGTTAATCCCCGTGCGCGGGCGTTGATCCGAGTGGTCAGTACAGCGCGCTGCGCGATATCGATCGCTATCACCGACGCAGCCCCCAGTTGGGCCGCGGTGACAGCGAGGAAACCCGTACCCGTACAGAAATCCAGAACTCGAGCACCCCGAGCCCCACCGGATTCTTCCAGCGCCTGCGCAAGCAGGAACGAATCCTCCTGGGGCCGGTAGACGCCGGGCATTCGCCATACGCGGATGTTCTTCGAACGGATAGGAATGGGCGGAGCTGTCACGACGTCATCACCTCGGATCACGGGATGCAAGATGGTTACCCCACGCCGTCGAGATCGAAACCGCATGCCACGGGCAGTTCGAAAATCTTGGGTCACGACTACGTCAAGATCCGTCGCGTGATGCCGTGCAGGCCACGCCGAAATGAACCGGAAGGTTTCTCGTCTACGAGCGCAGCGCACGCAGCATTCCATCCACACATCCCGTGAACTCCACCTCCCGGGTGAGCGCCGGCGCTCGCGAGGAACAGACCATCGACCGGTGTACGCGGACCACCGAATCCAGGAAGAGGCCGGAACAACAGCTGTTGCTGGATTTGTGCCGTGCCTCCGTTCACAGCACCTCCGACCAGATTGGAGTCTGCGGCCTCCAGGTCGCCCGGTCGCTGCACGGTGCGCCCGAGAATCGATTCCTCGAATCCCGGAGCGTATGCCTCGAGTTGAGTGTCCACGCGCTCGGCGAGGTGGTCCGCCGAGTCGTCGTCGGTCATTCCCCGAGGGAGGTGTGTGTAAGCCCAGCAACTCTCGGTACCGGCCGGAGAACGGGACGGGTCAGTGGTCGTCATCTGCCCCACCAGCATGAACGGCGACTCGGGTACCACACCCGTCTCTATATCCGCAGCCCACCGCACCATCGCGCCGGTATCGGCACCTACGTGCACCGTCCCCGCCCCTGCCAACGACCTCGAGCGCCAGGGAATAGGGCGTCCGAGCGCATAGTTCACCTTCACGACCGGTGTATCCCATTGGAATCCGCGAAGATCCGAGCGTATCCGGTCGCTGACGACGTCTCCGTGAAGCAACTGCCCGTAGAGGGCAGGCGCAGACACGTCTGCGAGCACCGTACGACGAACGCGGATTCGTTCGCCTGCGGCTGTCCGGACAGCTGCTACCCGCCCCTTGTCGACCTCGATCCGAATAACCTTCTGTCCGCACAGGACCCGAACACCCACACTTTCCGCACGCCGCACAAGCGCTTCAGTCAGTGCACCCGCACCTCCTGTGGGCGCCGGAAATCCGACATCCTGCGCAAGCATGGTCAGGATGTATCCCATGACACCGCTTCCGGGAGCGGTCGGTGGCACATCCGTGTGCATGGCATTGCCGAGCATCAGCAGTCGTGCGGATTCCCCACCGAAGAGTTCCTCGGACATACGTACCACCGGCAACGCAAGCATCCTCGCGAAGCGCAGCGACTCGCCGGTCCCCAGTTCACGGACCAGCGATGCCACTCCTCGCACCGGTGGAAACGGACGGAGGAGCGCTTGCAGGAACGGCTCACGGATCCGCGTCCACTGTTCGACCAATGTCGACCATGCTTTCCCGTCGCCGGCGCAGCGCCGTTCCAGGTCTGCGGCAGTGTCGTCCGGATCCTGCCGCACGACCACAGCATCGTCGTCCTCCGGCCCCGAGGGATGTCCGAAGGCGGCGGCAGAGCGACTCCAGCGCAAGCCATGCGATTCGAGATCCAGAGAGCGAAACGCAGGCGATACGGCCGCGAGCGGGTGGAACGCACTGAACAGGTCGGCCGTGAAGCCGGGATACAGTTCAGCGCTGCGGACTGCACCACCGGGTATCGGTTGTTCCTCGAGGACGACCACCTCCCAGCCCGCATCAGCAAGCACGGCAGCCGCCGTCAGTCCGTTGGGGCCGGCACCGACGACAACCGCATCCACGGTGCCCAGCCCTGTGTCGCGGGACGCGACGTTGTCGGCGGACCTCATGCAGTCATTCTCCTCGAAGGTCTGGAAGCTCACGCATCGGCGCCGCGGAGCCATCCAGAGGACGCCGATTGCGTGCCTCTCACGCTACGGGAGCCGGGCCCCGCGAGCGACCGACCGTCACGGCGTGATCGCAGAATCTCTCGTAGAAGCGGCCCAGCAGCGTCACGTCCACTGCTCCCCTGACGGAGTGACTCCACTGGTCGGAGGTGATGCGTTCGACAGGGCTCGGTGCAGGTCGTCCAACAGCGGCTCGGGATCAACAACCCGAACGTGAGCTCGGTCCGCTCCTGATGCGACGACATCGGCAAGGATCAGGTGAGCACGCACCTGGTCACATCGCAAATCGAAGCAATGCTGCGCAGCCATCATTCGGCGCGATCCTCTCATCGGTGCGGATCAATGTCGCGGCGTTCGCGATCGCCGCAACGAGGAGCGCTTCATCTGCACGGTGTGTCACAGCCCGCGAGGACCCGAGTTCGGAAAGCTGATCGGCGTCGGTGGCCACGGAGGTTGGTTCATCTCCCACCAGCACGGTGCGGGACCCAAGATCTCCGATGATCAATGTGTCGACGCTGCCGGCGCGCAATGCGGCGCATACCTGACCGAGCCCCTCTGCGGCCAAACCAGAGCCCCGCCCTGTTTCGGCGCGAAATCGTTCCGCCGCATCATCGATCACAGCGAGTCGTCGGTTTGCCAGCTCCGTATCGATCTCGTCCTCAACTATGTCGGCACTTGCTCCCGCGGTGCGGGCACCGCCTTCGAGATCGACGGCGATCGCGCGAGCACGTTCGGGAAGAGCGTCGAGAAGATCGGCCCGAGAACTGACCTCGCCGATCACGAACACCGGCTCGGCGACCAGCTCGGTCACCCGATCGGCGACCGCAGCGATGTTGCGTCGCACCGCTTCCTCGGCCGCGGGCTGGGGATCCCCGTAGCCGGCGGTTTCAGCGCTGGACGCCTTGTGTACGGGATACTCCCCGCTCTCTACTGTCTCGGAGCGGACGAGATGCCCTTGGCTGTCACGGACGGAAATATCTGCCCCTTCATGATCGACCGCGACCAGCAGATACGGTGTTGCGGCGGCATGTTCTATTACGGGGACGAGATACGGCATCGCAGAATACCGTGCTTCCGGTTGCGCCGGGGGATGCAGTAAGTGCTGGTCGAGAACCACCTGATCCGACGCCGCGACCAGGCCTCGGCCGCTCCGCCCGACCGCGGGCGGACTGTCGAGTACCGCCTTGTCGAGCTCCACCAAGACAGTGTCGGGAGCGCCCTCCTCGGCCAACGACTCCCGGAGCGACCGCCACGTCAATTCCCGCTGCTTGGCGGCGTCCTCGGTATCGTGACTGTCTTCGAAGTACACCGACGCGAAAGGTCCCTCAGCGGCAACCACCCGTCGGAAACGCTCAGCATGCACGAGTCAACACCTCTTCCTGTGACAACTTGCGGGCTGTGACAACTTGCGCGCCCGGCCCCCTACATATGCCCGACTCGGTCTTCGCCCAAACAAGCCCCGACCGCGGTCGGATGCATATCCACCACTGGCGGGGCCGGGAAAGGAGGTTCGGCAAGCCTGTTCATCGAGCACGCCGCCGTGCGCGTTTCGCTGTACGCCGAGCGGGTACACCTACCGACCCACGAACTGGTTCAGTGCATCGACAATCGAGGCGCCGATGAGCACCGACGATCCTGCCTTCGCGGCTCGGTCACGGGTACAGGGCTACGCGTTCGCCGTTGCTCTGGTCTTTCTGATGATCGGAGCGCTCGGTTTCATCCCTGGCCTGACCTCCAACTACAGCACGATCATGCATGTGGGTGTCGACTCGCATGCCTACCTGCTCGGGTTGTTCCAGGTTTCCGCTGTGCACAACGTTGTGCACCTCGCCTTCGGCGCAGCGGGCCTACTGGCTGCCCTCCGGCTGCTCTGGGCTCGTGTCTACCTTCTCATCGGCGGTGCCGTCTATCTGGGTCTTGCCGCACATGGGATGCTCATCGAGCACCACAGCGCAACGAATGTTCTTCCAGTGAACGATGCCGACAACTGGCTGCACATCGCCTTCGGTACCGTCATGATT
Organism: Rhodococcus ruitaii; assembly: GCF_055230935.1. Classification (NCBI taxonomy): domain Bacteria; kingdom Bacillati; phylum Actinomycetota; class Actinomycetes; order Mycobacteriales; family Nocardiaceae; genus Rhodococcus; species Rhodococcus ruitaii. Next base: position 80,271 of record NZ_JBUYWC010000012.1, read on the forward strand.
CTCTTGGCGGCCTACCCCGGAGGCAGCACACACCACCTCCTGCCCGGGAGTGTGCCCCGCAGGAAGTGGCCTCATTCCCGACACCGGTAGCAACCACGAGTCATGCCTTCGTCTGCGCACTGGAACGCGCGGGGTTCGCTTGCTGTTCTGCCTTCGGGTCCTTCTCCGATTTCTTCTCCGAGACGCCGCTGACGATCCGGTCTCCGAGGGATCGATCGACATTGCGCCAGTACTCGAACGCCCGCTCGAGGACCGGCTCGGTCACGCCGTTGAGTAGGTGCCCGACAATGTTGTCCACCAAACGGTCCCGCGCAGCATCATCGAGGAGTTCCCGAACCATCGTTCCGGCCTGGCCCCAATCGTCGTCCTCGCGATGCTGTGCATAGGGCGCACGGACCATGTCGCCCGAACTCGGCCAAGTCGCCGTCGCTCCGACCTGCGACGGATCCGCATGCGGGCCGCCCTTGGAATTCGGCACGTACACCGGATCGCCGGGGTTGTGATGGCGCATGTTGCCGTCTTTCGAGTACGACCGGACGGGGACATGCGGCTTGTTGACCGGCAGTTCCTTGTAGTTGGCGCCGATACGGTGTCGGTGCGCATCGGAATAGGAAAACAGCCGGCCGAGGAGCATCTTGTCCGGGCTCGGACCGATTCCGGGGACGAGGTTGCTCGGCTCGAACGCGGCTTCCTCGATCTCACAGTGGTAATCGGTGGGATTGCGATCGAGCGTCATCTTGCCGACCGGAATCAGCGGATAGTCGCCGTGCGGCCACACCTTCGTCAGATCGAAGGGATTGAAGCGGTAGTCATCCGCGTCCGCGAACGGCATGATCTGCATGTTCAAGGTCCAACTCGGATACTCACCCGACTCGATGTGTTCCCACAGATCACGCATGTGATAGTCGGTGTCCATAGATGCCATCTGGTCGGCCTCGTGCTGCGTGAAGAACTCGATTCCCTGGTCCGTCTTGAAGTGGTACTTCACCCAGAATTTCTCGCCCTCGGCGTTCACCCACATGAAGGTATGGCTCGAGTACCCGTTCATGTGTCGCCACGAGCGTGGGATACCGCGATCGCCCATGAGCCAGGTGACCTGGTGTGCGGATTCGGGCGACAGCGTCCAGAAGTCCCACTGCATATCATGATCACGGAGGTTGTTGTCCGCGCGGCGCTTCTGGGATCGAATGAAGTCCTGAAACTTCATCGGGTCGCGCATGAAGAAGATCGGGGTGTTGTTGCCGACCATGTCGTAGTTGCCCTGGTCGGTGTAGAACTTGATCGCGAAACCGCGCGGGTCACGCCACGTGTCGGGGCTGCCACGTTCCCCAGCGACGGTCGAGAACCTGATCAGCAGGTCGGTCTTCTTGCCCGGTTGGAAGAGATCTGCCTTGGTGTAGGCAGAGACGTCCTCGGTGACCTCGAATCGCCCGTACGCACCGCCACCTTTCGCGTGCGGCTGCCGTTCCGCGACGCGCTCGCGATTGAATTGGGCCATCTTCTCGATCAGGTAGTGATCCTGAAGCAGGATAGGTCCGTCGGTACCGATAGTGAGCGAGTGCTCGTCACTCGTAACCGGAATACCGGCGTCGTCGGTCGTGAAGTTCGGATCCGTCATCGTGCCCTCCTTCAACAGACAGTGTCCGGTGGCGGTTACCCACGAGCGTCACGGCCAAACGGGAACCCCGGACGTCCCGTCATGTGATGTCCGGATGCGTTGACTCGGTCGCACCGCCGTCGGCCCGCGTGAAAAACGATACGCGCCCGTTGGTCTCGAGAACAGCGAGTTCTATTTCGTCGAACCTGCGAATACCTTTTTGTCGTGCGCTGCTCATCAGATCGTCGATCGACATCCGCTCGGTACGTAGCCGGTGCAGGTCGGGAACTCCGTCACGGACGATGATGACGGGAATACCGTGTGTGATACCCCGCACGAGCGAGAATCGGGAATTGGCCCACGTCAGCACCATGGTGAGCAGGGCGAACACACCGATCGTCAGGACTGCTGCGGTGACGGAGTAGTCCTGCTGCGTGACTCCCTGCTGAATGAGGTCACCCATCGCGATGTAGAGAATCAGCTGGAACGTGCTCAGCTCACCGACCGTCGACCGGCCGACGATCCGGGTGACGACCCACAGGAACAGAAAAAGAACCGCCGCGCGAATGACGATTTCCATCAGGGCGCAATCCACGTAGTGAAATGTACTGTGACCACATCGATTCCGTTCTCGTAGACAGAGGCAGAGCCCGACGCTCCACGCTGGCTCGAGGGCTGGATATACGCATCGAACCTGAGCGCAAGCGTGTCTCCGGGAGGCGGGGCGAGCGTCATGTAGGTGCGGTCGGCGTCGGCGGTCTCCGCTGACGGCTCCGGCATCCAGCCTTGGCTCTCGAATACATCGAAGTAGCCGGACTCCACGGCGATCACCACCGGCCCCGCGAAACCGCCCGGCTTCCGGACGGTGAGATTCCAGGGGATGTCCAGCCCCGGTCGCGCGACCCGCGGGTATTCGAGTTGGAGTTCATATCCACCGCCAGATGCGTGCGTGGTCATGCTATGCACACCGAGCCTGCCGGTGAGACCCACCAGGACGACCACAGCGAGAAGGGCGACCGCGCCTCGCCGGATCCAGGCGACTGTCTGCGTACGCGCGAAAGCCTCGACATCGTCCAGTACCGAGTCGGGGATTCGATCAGCCGAGCCCATCGTCCGAATCTCCCACGATCAAGGCGTGTGCGCGGGCCTTCGTGCGAAATGCCGGGCTGGGTTTCGCGGCGTACCGCCCGGGTATTCCTGAAGGGGACCGCCGAGGAGGAAAATGCCATGCCGAAGAAGGGTTCTGATCCACACCTGAAGGATCAGGGATTGTACGAGGAACTGCGCGAGGAAGGCGACTCGAAGGAGAAGGCGGCACGCATCTCCAATGCCGCAGCGAACGAGGGGCGCTCGTCGGTCGGGCACAAGGGCGGCGCGGCCACCGACTACGAGGAACGGACGGTGCACGAGTTGAAGGAGCGCGCGAAAGACATCGGCATCACCGGATACTCGAAGATGACGAAGGACGACCTCATCGACGCCCTGAGGAATCACTGATCCTCGTGGAATCCACGCAAGGACGCGGTCGTAGTGGACTTCGTCTGTCGCAGATCCGCGACTGTCCGCGACTGCGGGTGCACACAGTCCGGGTTGCGTTGGCGCATTCGTTCGAGGCCGCAAGGATTCAGGACCGTGCACCGCGGGTAAGCCACATATATGAACACACGACGCACTACTTTGATAGCGGCAATGTCGTTGTCCGCTCTCGTCGCTGCCGGCTGCAGCGACGACGAAGCGACAACCGACGATGCCACCGTCGAAACACCGCCTGTGACCACCACCGAGACCACGACCGACGATTTTCCCACGCCGGCGCCCGGCGTAGCCGGCGCATTTCAGGTCCCCGGGGAGCCCGGGAGCGACGACGACAATGCCTTCACCTACGACGAAACTGCCGTGCCTGTGGGTTCTGTGGTGACGGTCGACTCCGAGGAGGAGGACGGCCGCACGACCATTACTCTCGACGCGACGGGCCTCGCGCCGGCCCGGGACTTCGGCGTGCACGTGCACACGCAGCCGTGCGGACCGCAGCCTTCGGACTCGGGGCCGCACTACCAGAACGACCTCGACCCCGCAGCCACCCCGGAAGCACCTTCGACAGACCCGGCCTACGCGAACCCCCAGAACGAAGTCTGGCTCGACATCACGACCGACGACAGCGGCGCTGCCCGAGCGTCGACGACCGTGGACTGGGAATTCCGCGACGACGAGGCCAACTCCGTAGTGCTCCACGCACAGCACACCATGACAGGTCCGGGCGAGGCCGGAATGGCCGGTGACCGCTTGGCGTGCATCGACACCGATTTCTAGTCTTCCAGTCAGGTAGCTGGCACCGTACTCGCGGCGGGGTCGCGCCGAAACCGGTGGTTGCGGCACTGAGACGGGTGTGCAGGAGCTGGCCCGGCACCCTACTCGGCGGAGCTCGAGGCTGTAGCGCTCGAGATGACGCTGTCACACCGTCGGCAGAGCGGTAGATCCTCGAACCGCTGCGGCGAGTACCTGGACTCCGTGCAGCGGCACTACATCGAGCAGATCGCGTATCTGAGTGCGGCAACTGAACCCATCCGCGAGCACCAGCGTATCGACGCCGACCGCCTTGATTGCGGGAAGTAGTTTGTCCTCAGCGCAGGCGACGGAGACGTCGTAGTGTCCTCGCTCGAATCCGAAGTTACCGGCAAGCCCACAGCACCCGGCGTCGAGAACGGTGGTATCGACTCCTGCGCGCTCCAAGATCCTCTCGTCTGCATCGTATCCGAGGACGGCAGACTCATGGCAGTGCGGCTGGATGATTGCGGCCGCATCGACTCGGTGGGGCGGACGCCAGTCGGGCGCCTTCTGATGCAGAAGTTCGCCGAGGGTGACGGTCTGCTTCGCGAGCCGGTGAGCGTCTTCATTTCCGTGCAGCAAGTTCGGCAGGTCGGCGCGGAAAACCGCGGCGCAACTCGGTTCGAGGACCACGATCGGTGTACCGGCCTGCAATTCGGGCCGGAGCACCCTCAGTGTATGCCGTAACGCCTTCTTGGCGATGCCGAGTTGACCGGTGGAGATCCACGTCAACCCGCAACACACGGAATCCGTGGGGACCCCGACGGTGAAACCGGCCGCTTCGAGCACGGTGACGGCATCCGCGGCGATGTGTGGATCGAAGTTACTGGTGAAGGTGTCCGGCCACACGATCACTCGTCCGCGGATGCCTCGTACGCCGTCCGGCCGGGGTGAGAAGCAGTCGGTGAAGCGCTCGCGTGCGACGTGCGGAAATGATCGTCGAGCGTCGACACCACCAGCGAACGCCAGTGCCGCGGACACTCCCGGGGTGTGGGTGAGTAGATTTGCCGCCCCGGGCGCGTAGGACGCCAACCGGACCCAGAGCGGAAGCCAGCCCATTGCATAGTGCGACCGGGGTCGGATCCGCCACCGGTAGTGGTGGGAGAGGAATTCGGCCTTGAAGGTGGCCATGTCGACATTCACCGGACAATCAGACAGACAGCCCTTGCAGGCCAGGCACAGATCGAGTGCATCTCTGACCGCTGCAGATCTCCAACCGTCGGTGATGACGTCTCCTTGGAGCATCTCGAACAGCAACCGGGCGCGGCCGCGGGTGGAATGCTCTTCTTCACGTGTGACCCGGTAGGACGGGCACATCACACCCGATTCATGCCCGCGGCACTTGCCGACACCGACGCAGCGCGCAGCTGCCCTGCTGAAGCGGTACTCGTCGTGAGGATAGGCGAAATGGGTGGCTGGTTCCAATGGCAGGTAATCGACACCTTGGCGGAGATTTTCGTCGAGGCGGTCGGGGTGGACGATCTTGCCGGGGTTCATCCGATCGTCGGGATCGAAAATCCTCTTGAGGCTTCCGAATGCCGTGACGATCCGATCTCCGAACATGATCGGAAGCAGTTCACCACGGGATTGTCCGTCTCCGTGTTCGCCCGAGAGTGATCCGCCGTACCCGACAACCAACTGAGCGGATGCTTCGGCGAAGCTGCGATACTTGTCGATCCCCTCCGCGGTGCGCAGATCGAATGGGATTCGCGTGTGCACACAACCGTGTCCGAAATGCCCGTACAGCGAAGCCGTCCCATATCCGTAGCGGTCGAGTAACCGTCGGAAATCGCGCAGATAGTTGCCGAGAAGCCGGGACGGGACGGCAGCGTCCTCCCAACCCTCGTGCGTTTCCGGGCTGTTCGGCGGGTAGGCAGTGGCGCCGAGGCCGGCTTCACGAGCGGCCCATACCTGCTTCTCGTACTCGGGGTCGTCGAGGATCTTCGCCGCCGTGGTCGTAGAGTGCAGATCGTCGACCATCACGGTCGCTTTCCGCTCGGCCTCCTCATCGGTGTCGCCGTCGAATTGCACCATCAGCCATGCGGTGCCGTCGGGTAGTTCTCTCAGGGCAGCTGCTGCGAGATGCTGGCTGTGTTCGAGCTCCACCAACCGATGATCGATTCCCTCCAGGGCTGCGGGAGAATGCTCGAGAATCCGGGGAACGGCATCTGCAGCGGTACAGATGTCGTCGAATCCGAGCAGGGACAATGAAGTTGCGGCCGGCACTCTCACCAGAGACAGCTCCGCTCGCAGAATCGTAACCAGGGTGCTCTCGGACCCGACGAGCAGCCGAGCTACCTGGAAGTCGTTTTCGGGCAGCAGTTGATCCAGGTTGTATCCGGATACCCGGCGCGGGATGTCCGGGTACCGGGCGCGGATCTCGTCGGCGTGCGAGTCGCGCAGTTGCAGCAACGCGGTGTAGATCTCACCGCGTCGACCTCCTTCTGACATGATGCGCTCGAGTTCGTCGGCCGGCGTAGAGCCCACCCACATCCGATGCCCGTCGTAGGTGAGGATTTCGAGGCGACGGACCGAATCGGCCATCTTCCCGTAGGCCTGGGCGGTCGAGCCGCAGGAATTGTTGCCGATCATGCCGCCGATGGTGCAGCTGACATGTGTGGACGGCTTCGGACCGATCATCCACCCTGAATCCGCAAGGTGGTCGTTCAGCGTGTCGAGGGCAATGCCCGGTTGCACTACCAGGACCCCGGTCTCGGTATCCAGTGATTCGATCTCGGTGCAATATTTGCTCCAGTCCAGCACCACCGCGGTATTGCAACACTGCCCGGCCAGACTGGTCCCTCCTCCGCGGGAAAGGACCGGGACGTCGAAGTCATGGCACACCGCGATCGCGTCCGCCGCGGCCGCCGGAGTGCGGGGCACGACAACACCGATCGGAATCTGTCGGTAGTTCGAGGCGTCGGTCGAATACGCAGCACGTGATCCGGAGTCGAACCGAACCTCTCCCTCGACGTCTTCACGCAATCGCTGTTCGAGTTCCTGGAACAGCGGGGTACGGGTACGGCGGTGATCGATGGCCATGACCGCCTCCTTCGGATTGGTCCGGCACCTTGCCGAACTGGGCTATGGCCGTCACCGGACGCGGAAGTGTTCGAGATCCGGCACGCGGACGCACAATCCGTGACCCGATTGCTCCAGATCGGGGCGAACTGTGCCGCCTGTGGGGTCGAGTGCTCCGTCGAAGAATCGCTGTTCGATCCGGACATGGTCGTGGAACCACTCCAGATGCCGCAGGTTGGCGGTGGCGGCGGCGGGATGCGCGTGCAGATGCGGGGCGCAGTGTCCGGAGATCTGCAGGTGATGGGCGGCAGCGATGGCGACAGCCTGCCGCCAGCCGGTGACACCGCCGCAACGGGTGAGATCGGCCTGCACGCAGTCCACCGCACCGGAAGCGCACATTCGTTCGAAGTACGGTGGATCGTACCCGTATTCGCCCGCAGATACGTCCGGGTACACAGCGGCGCGGACCTGCGCCAACCCAGTGAGGTCATCGGAAGAGACCGGCTCCTCGAACCAGGTCACCTCTGCATCAGCCATCTCGCAGGCCGCCCGAATGGCTTGCTTGCGTCCGTATGCACCGTTGGCGTCCACATACAGTTCACTGTCATCGCCGATGATGTACCGGGCCTGTCGGATTCGAGCGAGGTCACGGTCTGTGTGAGTCCCCCACGACTCGCCGATCTTGATCTTCACCCGAGGGATTGCCTGGTCGTGCACCCACTCACCGAGCTGATCCCCGAGTTGCCGAGACGTATAGTTGGTGAATCCACCGGATCCGTATACCGGTACTGTGTCACGGACCGCACCGAGCAGCCGACACAGCGGAACCGACAACAGCCGAGCTTTCAGATCCCACAGCGCGATATCGACGGCGGAGATCGCACACCCGGCGATACCGGCCCGACCGACGTTGCGAACTGCTTTCACCATCCGCTCGTAGATCCCCTGAATATCGAACGGATCCGAATGACAGACCAATGGCGCGAGAAGCTCGGCGACTGCAGCGCAACAGGCCGAGGGTGCGTAGGTCCACCCCACTCCGACCCGGTCCGCGGCCCTGGCCTGGACGAGCACCAATGTAGTGGAATCCCAGTCGAGGGTGCCGTCCGCCTCCGGGGTATCGGTGGGGACCGTGTACGCGGCCGCGGACAGCGCGGTGATCGGGGTGTCGATCATCGTCGGACACTCAGCCGTTCTCATGCGGGAGGAACTCCTGCGCCTTGGTCTTGATCCCGGTCTTGATGAATCCCCAAGCGTCCTCATCTCCCTGTAGGACTGCTGCGGTGGCCGACTTGAACTGTTCCCAGGTCGCATGCGGCGGGATCGGCGGCATATCCGGATCGGTATGCACGTCCAGGACAGTGGGCCGATCCGCTGACAAAGCATTCTCCCATGCTCCGGCGAGTTGCTCGGGTGTGGTGACGGTCTCTGTCCGCAAGCCGAGGCTCTCAGCGAAAGACGCATAGTCGACATCCGGGAGGGTCTGCGAGGGGGCGAATTTGGGAGATCCGGACATGGCGCGCATTTCCCAGGTCACCTGATTGAGGTCATTGTTGTGCAGGACCGCAATGATCAGCCGGGGGTCCGCCCACTCCTGCCAATAGCGTTCGACGGTGATCAGTTCGGCGAGGCCGTTCATCTGCATTGCGCCATCGCCGGCAAACGCAATCACCGGACGGTCCGGATAGGCGAACTTCGCTCCGATCCCATAGGGGACGCCGGGCCCCATGGTCGCCAGAGTCCCCGAAAGAGAGCCACGCATCCGACCGCGGAACCGCAGTTGACGCGCGTACCAGTTGGCCGACGAGCCCGAATCTGCCGTAACGATCGCGTTTTCGGGTAGTCGAGGCGACAACTCGGCGAACAACCGCAACGGGTTCACGGGATCGGCTTCCACCTGCGCCTGCATCTCCATGGTCTCCCACCAGCGCGCCACGTTGGCCTCGATCTCCTCTCTCCAGGAGCGGTCCTCCTTCCGGGACAGGTGCGGAATCAGGGCCTGCAAAGCTGTTCTCGCATCGGCAACCAGGTTGACCTCGTTCGGGTATCGCATCCCGATCATGTGACCGTCGATGTCGATCTGCACACCTCGGGCCTGGTCGTAGTCAGGTAGGAACTGGGCGTACGGAAAGGACGACCCGACCGTCAGAAGGGTGTCGCAGCCCGCCATCATCTCGTAGCTCGGGCGGGTACCGAGCAGCCCGATTGCCCCGGTCACCCACGCGAGTTCATCGGAGAGCACGTCTTTCCCCAAGAGCGCTTTGGCTGCACCGGCGCCGAGCAGATCGGCAACCTCGGCGATCTCATTGTGTGCACCGCGCGCACCCTGCCCGACCAATATGGCGACCTTGCGACCCGAATTGAGGACTTCCGCAGCGCGCGCTACCGCCGCGTCGTCCGGAGCGAGGGTCGGGGTGTCGAATCCGAGGCTCGACGGCACCATTTTGAACTCGTGCGTCGGTGGGGAGTACTCGAGTTCTTGGACATCCGCCGGAATGATAAGTGCGGTAGGAGCCCGTCGGGTCGCCGCTGTCCGGATCGCTCGGTCGAGAGCGTTGGGCAGCTGCTCCGGAACGGTGACCATCTGCACGTAGTCGCTGGCGACATCCTTGTACAGGCTGAGCAGGTCGACTTCCTGCTGGTAGGATCCGCCCATGGCGGAGCGGTTCGTCTGTCCGACGATCGCGACCACCGGTACATGATCGAGTTTCGCATCGTAGAGGCCGTTGAGCAGATGAATCGCTCCGGGGCCGGAGGTTGCGATACATACCCCGACGCGCCGCGCGAACTTCGCGTATCCGACGGCCTCGAACGCGCACATCTCCTCATGCCGGGCCTGAACGAATCGAGGGTTGTTTCCCGCCCGCTCCCAAGCGGCGAGAATACCGTTGATTCCGTCACCTGCGTACCCGAATACGTGTTCGACCCCCCACGCCCGCAATCGTTCGAGCAGAAAGTCCGCGACATTCTGACTGGCCATCGAGTCCTCCTGAGCACGAATCGGGTGTACGGAAGGCCGTTCCCGGAACACACGGAGCAGTTCCAGCATCTCGTCTACCCTGTGCGGAGTCACCGAAACCGAATCGCGGAACAATTTGCCATTCCGCAATGGTTGCGGTAGCGCGCTGCCGGGTACGCGCAATGGATGACCACCCAGACTGTTGGGTAGCGCTCGCAGAGGCGGTAAGCATGACGCGACACCCAGTACTCGACGACGGCCCGACACCGCACGTGCTTCGGGAATACGCGCTGATCGCGGATGGGGAACGCGGAGCTCTCATCGGTCCGCGTGGGGATATCGCGTGGATGTGCGCGCCGCGGTGGCACTCCGGGGCCGTGTTCTCCGCCTTGCTCGGTGGAGAAGGTGCGTACACAGTCCGCCCCTCCGTTCGGCGATTCACGTGGGGCGGTTACTACGAACCCGGCAGTTTGATCTGGCGTAGTCGTTGGGTCACCAGCTCGGGCACGGTTGAATGCCGGGAGGCACTGGCCTTTCCCGGAGATGCGCATACCGCGATAGTGCTGCGTCGCATCACAGCGGTTGAAGGTGATGCGCAGCTCGATGTAAGTCTCGATCTGGCCGCAGATTTCGGTGCGCGTCCGATGCAGCAGACGAACGAACTCAACGGGGTACGGACTTTTCGGGCAGGGGCGTTACGGGTTCGCTTTGCCGGAGCACCGGCGGTGCACCACCAGCACCGCAGACTCGAAGCCGTCCTCGACGTACCGGCCGGGCATCATCACGACCTGGTTCTCGAAGTCGGTGATCGGCCATTGCCCAACAAGCCGCCGGATGCAGACCGGTTGTGGAACCACACCGAATGCGCCTGGCACAACGCCGTTCCGCAGATAGAAGGTTCCCTCGCCGATCGCGACGCCCAGCACGCGTATTCGGTTTTGCGCGGCCTGACGAGCTGCACCGGTGGCATGGTCGCCGCGGCCACGACCGCGCTACCCGAACGAGCAGAGCAGGGTCGAAACTACGACTACCGATACTGCTGGATCCGCGATCAGTGCTACGCAGGTCAAGCCGTTGCCGAGGCCGGGCCGCATCCATTGCTCGACGATGCCGTCAGGTTCGTCAGTGACCGTCTCCTCGCCGACGGCTCTGATCTGGTGCCCGCCTACACCGTGACGGGCGGCCGAGTTCGCGACGAAACTTCGCTCGACCTTCCGGGCTTCCCAGGGGCCGACGCACGCGTCGGAAATCATGTCAACGACCAGTTCCAGCTGGACGCATTCGGGGAGGCGCTGTTGCTGCTGGCCGCCGCCGAACGGCATGGTCGTCTCGATCGCGAGCATTGGAAGGCGGCGGAAGTTGCAGTGCACGCGATCGAGCGACGCTGGAGGGAGCCCGACGCCGGTATATGGGAACTCGCACGTCGTCGTTGGGCCCATTCACGGCTGATCTGCGCAGCCGGCCTCCGACGCATCGCCGCTGTCGCACCTGCCGCGCAGGCGGCCCAGTGGACCGGACTGTCCGAACAACTGGTCGCCGACACAGGCAGAGACTGCCAGCACTCCACCGGCCGCTGGCAACGCGCTCCCGACGACGACCGGGTCGACGCCGCACTGCTGTTACCCAGTATCCGCGGCGCTCCCTCTGCCGCAGACCCACGCACCGCAGCGACACTTGCTGCGGTGCGTGCCGAACTCGGCCATGAAGGCTACGTCTACCGCTTCCGCCAGCACGACGGCCCCCTTTCCGACACCGAAGGGGCGTTCCTGCTGTGTGGATTCATCATGGCCGTGGCCGAGCACCAGCAAGGCAACCGGGTCGCCGCTGCCCGCTGGTTCGAACGCAACAGAGCCGCGTGTGGCTCTCCTGCCCTGTTCACCGAGGAGTTCGATGTCATCGAACGCCAGCTACGCGGCAACCTCCCACAAGCATTCGTCCATGCCTTGCTCTTCCAAGCGGCGCACTATCTCGCCGGACCCAGTCAACGCCAGTAGCGACCAGCACCTCCAGGCAGCCCACCACTCCAGGAAGGACATCCGCTTCTTACCGTCTCTCCTGCCTTGTTGACAGGAGATTCCCAGCTCAAACCACACCCGACCCCGAAGGAGGCGGACCCCAGTGACCGACATCGTCGACACCGGTGTGGCCACGCTCCGCCACAGCCAGAATCACTCCGGCAGCATTCGACACGTTCCCGCTTCATCCACTCGATCGCCGAATCCGCAGCCTTCCGCGCCATCGTCGACTTCGCCAACTCCGCCGCACGCCGGTTCCGATACTGCGCATGCGACAGATCGAACTGCGCGTCGGTGGCGGTCGCGGTCCTGCTCACACCCCCAACCGACAAGTTCCCCGCCACCACACTCCTTTGAAAGGAGGACAGCGCGGATACTCTCTCGTGAACGAAGGAGTATCCGCGCTGAACACCAGATGATGACCACACCGAAACCCGGACGCGTCGTGGTGATCACCGGCGCCTCCGGCGGAATCGGCCGCGCCGTAACCCGTGTATTCGCTGCGCGCCACGACAGAATCGCCTTGCTCGCCCGTGGTGAGCAAGGTCTCGCGCGAGCGGCCGAAGAAGCCGAGCGTGCCGGAGCACAGGTTCTCACCGTGCCCACCGACGTCGCCGACCCCGATCAGGTCGAGGAAGCGGCGACCGGAATCGAGAACGCGCTGGGCCCGATCGACATCTGGATCAACGTGGCGTTCACCTCGGTCTTCGCGCCGCTGCACGAGATCACACCGGGAGAATTCCGGCGCGTGACCGAAGTCAGCTATCTCGGGTACGTCTACGGCACCATGGCGGCTTTGCGCCGTATGCAACCGCGAGGTGCCGGGACCATCGTGCAGGTGGGATCCGCACTCGCCTATCGCGGAATTCCTCTGCAAAGTGCATACTGCGGCGCCAAACATGCCATCCAGGGTTTCAGCGAGGCACTGCGGTGCGAGCTCTTGCACAACAAATCGGGCATCCGCGTCACGATGGTCCAGATGCCTGCGGTCAACACGCCTCAGTTCTCCTGGGTTCGCTCGCGCTTGCCGAACCACGCGCAGCCTGTGCCACCGATCTTCCAGCCGGAAGTCGCCGCCCGCGCCGTCCTGTACGCGGCCGAGCACCCCCGACGCCGCGAATACTGGGTCGGCGCCAGCACCGCCACCACCCTCGCGCTCAACGCGATCGCACCTGGCCTACTCGATCGGTACCTCGCCGCCACCGGATTCAGCTCCCAGCAGACCGACCAGCCGCGCGACCGACACCGGCCATCGAATCTGTGGCACCCGGCCGACGGACCGAACGGTCGCGACTTCGGCGCACACGGCGTTTTCGACGACCGGGCACTCCCACAGTGTCGGCAGCTGTGGTTCTCCCAGCACCATGGGATCATCGGCGCCGCGGCAGGGGCAGTCGCAGTCGGTGTGGCGTCTGCTCTCGGGAGCCGGTGGCGTCGATAGCCGCGTTTTCGGGCCCCGCGGTTTCGGACCGTTCGTCCGAGGTACCCGTCCTCTATGACGGGATTGTTTTCAACACTGGAATCCGCGACGGCCCTCGACCGCCCATCGACGGCCGTCCGCGACGCTGTCCGCCGCATCACCTCGGGGCCACAGGGCGATCTGCTGCGCGGTGACGTGGCCCCCGGCCACCCACTGCACCCCGCACTGGTAGCGATTCCGATCGGCGCCTGGTCGTGTACCCCGCTGTTCGACTTCGTCTTCCGCAAACCGGAGACAGCCCGGCAGTTGATCGGAATCGGCTTGGTCGCCGCCTTACCGTCTGCGCTCACAGGTTGGGCGGACTTCGCCGAATGCGACACACAGCAACGACGGGTGGGCCTGGTCCATGCTGCGATCAACGGAAGCGGCATCGCGCTGATGGGTTTGTCCTACCTGGGACGACGTGGACACACAGGCAACCGTCCCGCTGCGGTGGCAGCGAGCACCGTGGCGACCGCGATGATCGGTATCGGCGGCACGCTCGGCGGTCATTTGGCGTTTGCGCAGGGCGCACGAGTGGGCCGCAGAGCATCTCGCCGCATGGAATCACGCGTGATGGGTATGCGGAAGCAGCACACTTCGAAGGAGGGTCGACCATCATGAGCACAGCAAACAACGGACTCCTGTCGGGCCGAACCATCGCCATCCTTGCGACCGACGGTGTCGAGGAGGTGGAACTCGTCGAGCCTCGGCGCGCAGTGGAGCAGGAAGGCGCCACGGTGCGATTGCTGTCACTGGCGAGCGGTGAAATCCAGGCGATGCAAAAAGACGTGCAGGCCGCTGGCAGGTACGCCGTCGACCAGGTCGTCGCCGATGCTTCGGTAGACGACTACGACGGTCTTCTCCTGCCTGGCGGGACAACCAATCCCGATCATCTTCGGCAGGACGCCAAGGCCGTCGCGTTCGTCCGCGACTTCGTCACCTCGGGACGACCCGTCGGGGTGATCTGTCATGGACCGTGGACTCTCGTCGAAGCCGACGTCGTCCGCGATCGGACGCTGACGTCGTATCCGAGCGTCCGCACCGACATCCGAAATGCCGGCGGCACAGTGGTGGACAAAGAGGTGGTGATCGACCAGAACCTGGTATCGAGCCGCAATCCCGACGACCTTCCCGCGTTCTGTTCGGCGGTGGTCGACGTATTCTCCGATCAAGGGCGAGTGCGATGAGTGCGAACAGTTGAGCAGAACGATGCCAGAAGCGACACCGAGCGAGTTCGCCGTGGTGGCGAACCGACTCCCCGTCGATCTCATCGAGCGTCCGCCCTACAGGCAGAGGGAGCAGTGGGGGACGAGGTCGGCGCGCATTCCCAGACCGACCGTGGCCTCGACGATACGCGGCCACATCATCGGATCGCCAACGCGAAGTCCTGGACGTCCCCGCGGGACCTGAACCACCTCGATGCGGGGTTCGGTGTTCCACAACGCCAGTGCGGGACCGTTCGAGTGCGCCGCGGCGTAGTAGATGCCGTGGATTTGACGGCAGGCGGGCACCGGAGCGGGGCGCCGGCCGGGGGCAGGCACGTGCGGATCGAGTCGATGCAGCGGCCCGAAAGTGCGGTGCGTGTTCTCGTCCGGGTGTACGGGGACGAATGGTAGATACGGCACCAGGCTCACGGACGACGGCTGGTGGGTGGCCTCACCCAAGTCGCCGTGGGGCCTGTGCCCATTCGGTCAACGACGCCCATTCGGTCGACGACACGGCTCCGCCGGGGAAAACGGCGCTACCCGGGCGAGGCCGTCGTCGACGGCGGTGCGTTCGTCGTCGCTGAGTGGGATCGCGGCGAGCATGCGCTGCCGCATCGCTCTTTGCCTCGAACGAACGAATGCCGCCGGACGAGCGTCCGAGGCCTGACCAGGCCTCGGACGCCCCCCGACAGTTATTGTCGCGGCCTACTGAGGTGAACGCTACTGCTGTGAACGCTGACGTGCTTCGTCCACCTCAGCTTCGCCGCGTGCCTTTTCGGCTTCCGCTTCCTTTTTCGCGACTTCCCGCTGGCTCTCGGCCTTATCCTGCTGTGCACGTCCCTCTCGGGTGAGTTCGTCATTTCCGATCAAGGCTCCGGCAGCTTCCTTGGCCTTACCCTTCACGTCTTCGACGGCGCCCTTGATGCCTTCGCTGGGGCCGCTCTTGTCATCTGTCATTCCGACGATCCTTTCTCGTGTGGACTTGCACATCTCGGTCGGCTGTCTGCTTGTCGCTTCGACTTCCGGTCGATCACTCTCGTCATAGCAGCAATCCGATAGCCGCAGCCAGGAAGATCAAAAAGATCACCAGGGCCGCTCCGACCGCCACCCACCCGGTCGGTGGAAATCTGTAGCTGGTACGTGGTTCCGGCGCAGACAGGCCCGAAGTGCCCGCCGACTCGGGCGGGGTCGCTCCGGGACGCACGCCGCCACCAGCATCCAGATCCGGCGTCTTCTCGGGCGCCGGATCAGTGTTGCCGTGCGGCTCGGGATCGGAGACGCTCATGTGCCCTCCTCGGCAACGTGTCGGTCGAAGATCCTGAATCCGCGAAGATTCTGAACCGGCGATCAGCGACCGATTCGTATTGGGTCGCCCCTACCGAATGCCCGCTCACCTCGCCATTGAAACCCGAGCGCTCGGAACACCCCCGCCACCACCCCGAATCGGCACCGCGACCCGCACGTTTACCCGGTCACGAACCAGGGCATCCGATGAGCACGGCAATTCACTCGAAAGGAGCTTCGGCATGCCCACGTGCGATACATGCGGAAACGACTACGACAAGGCTTTCACTGTCACGCGCGAAAACCTTACCGGCACATACGACAGCTTCGAGTGTGCAGTCGAAGCAATGGCACCGGAGTGTGCCCACTGCCACTGCAAGATCCTCGGTCATGGAGTCGAGGCGAACGGCGCGATGTTCTGCTGCGCCCATTGCGCACGCCAAGTCGGCCAAGACCAGCTGACCGACCGGGTCGGGAGCTGACCGTCGGCCATGACGCAGGATGTGGAGAAGCGCTGGCACGACCCGAAGGAATTTCGTAACGCCGTCCGATATGCGGCCGTAGTGATCGCGATCGCGCTGCTGGTCATGGCAGGAATGATCGTGTGGTCGGCAACATCCGGCGATAGTTGCGCAGACGAAGAGTTCGCTGTCTGCACGGAACCCGCTCGCCAGATTCTCATGTTCGGACCTGTCGTCGTCCTTCTCCTGGGAGGGCTCGGGGCGTTCGTCCGCACCTATCAAGTCTGGAAGAACGGTGGGCGGTGGCCCATCTGGCATGGAGCGGGGTGGGCGCTCTTCGTTCTGATGGTGATGTACGCCGGCATCTCGGCGACCGCCGTGAGGTAGCCCCACACTGGAGGTCTGCCATTCGACGCCGCGGAAGGGAAGTCGATGCACATCGCGATGGTGTCCGAAGGCGCGAGTCCACTTGCCTCCGATGACGCAGATCTCGACGGACGTTGCGTTCACATTGCTGAGCTCTCCGCGGCACTCGCTCGGGCAGGGCATCGCGTGGTGGTGTACACACGCCGCGACCAGCCAGGCCTGCCCCAACGAATGAAGACCGCGGGGAACTACGAGGTGGTGCACGTTCCATCCGGCCCTTCCGAACACCTATCAGAAAATGAATTATTCTACTCCACAGGAGATTTCAGTTCATTTCTCCAGAATGAATGGTCACGCGAACGTCCAGATGTCGTGCACGCCCATTTCTGGATTTCGGGAGTCGCCGCTCAGTTGGCTGCGCAAGCACAGGCAATTCCTACTGCGCAAACCGCGCTGGAGGCAATGGCATGCAGACGACCGGTCATTGCGGCGACCCCGTTTCCTGCACACATGGACCGGTATCGCAGACAACTACCCGATGAAACACCGTTGCCGTGCACGGATTACCATGCACGGCAACGGATTCACAACGCACTGCCCACTGCAGCCCGCTGCGATCTTCGAATGGCATCAGGCCGCGATACTCAGCGATCGCATAGCACTTTCCATCGAAGTGAACGGGAGAAAGTGCTGTTCGGGATCGGCAACACGCAGCAATCGCTGAACCGGTCTCCCGCACACGAGTGCCCAACGTGCACTGTTCTGTCGATTCACTCCATCGAGCTCTCGAAACACTACGAGCCCCGCTGCCCCGAAGAACCCGACCTCGGACAGATCGAGAATGATCCGTGGTGAAGACTGACGATACCTGCACACGTAACTATTCAATGCCTCCGCGTTACGGAGGTCGACTTCTCCGGTGACACCGATGCGAACCAAGGTCGAGCTGATCTGTTGTGCGCAGAATTGCGCACCAGCAGCCCTGCCGATCGAAGCATCACGCGGAACAACACGCCTGGACATGATCGGCGTGGCAAGGTTCTCTGTAGCAATCATTGCACTTCCCAACGTCTGAGAAACTTTGAGTCTGAAAACTCCGAAGGCGCTACAGATGCGACGTCGGCGGCACACGATCGCCCCGCAGGAACGCCGCCTCATTCTGCGGCACCTTCAACTTCCAGGCTGTGTGCTCAACCGCCTTCGACAGTAGTACAAACCCGACAGACACTCAACCGAGCCACAATCCCTCACCGTGCGTCGGCCACGGTGCATCGGCACTGCCGCGCGCACGAATCCATCGGGTTGAACCCTTCCGGGCTGGGCGGGTTGAACCCCCTCCGGGCTGGGTAGTCTTCGTCTGGAGAAGGAAGCAGGACCCACCAGACATTCAGCACCGCTACACGTAGTCACGGAGAACAAGCACCCATGGCGAATTCCGCGTCGCTAGATTCGGCACACGACCATAGTCCCCCTACCGTCGAGTTGCGGGTGAAGGCCGATGCCGACCAGCTTTCGGTGCTGCGCGCGGTCGCAGCGGCGATCGCGTTGCAACACGACTTCGATCTCGACACCGTCGAGGACATCAAACTCGCGGTCGATGAATCGGCTACCAGACTGATCGTGAATTCGACCGAATCATCGACGCTTCTGTGCAGCTTTCAAGTCTCTCCGTCAGGAGTGAGGATCAGGTTGTCGGCCCCCGCCCGCCCCGACGCCCCCGCTCGACAACCCCGGTCGTTCGGGTGGCATGTCCTCAATTCGCTCACTGATTCGGTATCCGTGTCGTCGGAGATCGACGGCCACGGTAAGACGCTGAGCATCATCGACCTGACGATCTCCGAACGTGGCGCCGCTCGGTGAATGCGAGCAACAGGAAGACGAACGACGACTACGCCGACGTCGTCGACGACCTGAAACGGATCGCTGTCCTCGACGGGGAGGATGTCGAGCTCGCCGCGATCCGCGAGCGCGTAGTCGAGCGTTGTCTCCCTCTCGCAGAACACATCGCGCGGCGCTTCGATGGGCGTGGCGAGTCATTCGAAGACTTGGTCCAGGTCGCACGTCTCGGGTTGGTCAACGCGGTCGACAGATTCGATCCGGATCGCGGGGCCGACTTCGTGTCGTTCGCGGTGCCCACCATCATGGGCGAGGTACGCCGGCACTTCCGCGACACTGCCTGGGCGGTGCGGGTTCCCCGGCGCATGAAGGAACTGCACCTGTCGCTGAGCCATGCCACGGCCGATCTGTCGCAACGTCTCGGGCGCGCACCCTCGCCGAGCGAACTCGCGCAGGAACTGGGCATCGAGAAGGAAGAAGTGCTGCAGGGGCTGGTTGCGGGCAATGCCTACACCACCGTTTCCGTGGACCGCCCGTCGTCACAGACAGACAACGGTCTGACCCTGGCCGAAACACTCGGCGAGTACGACACGGCCCTCGACGAGGTCGAGAACAACGAAGCGCTACGCCCGTTGCTCGACGCACTGCCGGAACGCGAACGCTCGATCGTCATGCTGCGCTTCTTCGGCAACATGACGCAGACACAGATTGCCGAACGGGTCGGGGTGTCGCAGATGCACGTCTCACGTCTCCTGGCGAAGACCCTCGCGCAACTGCGAGATCAGCTCGGGAACAACTTCTGACCAGCCCGTTCCTACCCGATCCGGCTCAGAAGGTCGCGGCATCGATGACGAATCGGTACCGCACGTCACTCGCGACCACTCGGCCGTAGGCCTCGTTGATGCGATCGGCGGAGATCAACTCGATCTCTGCGGCTATGCCGTTCACCGCGCAGAACTCGAGCATCTCCTGTGTCAATGCAATCCCTCCCACGTTCGATCCCGCGATCGCACGGTCGTTGTTGCCGAGCGAGAACGCCCGCAGCGACAGCGGGTTCTCGGGCAGGCCCAGTTCGACGAGGACGCCCCGCAAAGACAGGAGCGACAGGTATCGGTCGAGGTCGAGGTTGACCGACACGGTGTTGAGGATCAGATCGAACGTGCCGCGGAGTTCCTTGAAGAGGTTCTCGTCGGTCGTCGCGCGGTAGTCGACGGCACCGAAGCGCAGACCGTCGTCCTTCTTCGTCAACGAGTGACTGAGCACGGTCACCTCCGCACCGAGCGCAGCGGCGATCTTGACGCCGACGTGCCCGAGCCCGCCCATCCCGATGATCGCGACCTTGGTGCCGGGGCCGGCGTTCCAGCGCTTCAACGGTGAGTACAAGGTGATTCCGGCACAGAGCAGCGGCGTCGCCGCTGCAGGATCGAGCCCGTTCGGCACCTTCAGCACGAAGTGTTCGGTCACGACGATGTGTGTCGAGTAGCCGCCTTGTGTGACCTGCCCGTCGCGGCCGACGGAGTTGTAGGTCGCGGTGACCCTCTTGACGCAGTGCTGTTCGAATCCGGTTCTGCACGGGTCGCATTCACCGCACGAATCGACGAAACATCCGACGCCGACCCGGTCGCCTACCACGTGCGTCGTAACATCGGAACCGATCGCGGCGACACGTCCGACGATCTCGTGACCGGGCACTACCGGATACTTCGTACCTCCCCATTCGTTGCGGGCGATGTGGATGTCCGAGTGGCAGATGCCCGCGAATTCGATCTCGATCAGCACGTCGTGCGGGCCCAGCGGCCGACGCTCGATCGTGGTCTTCGTCAGCGGGGCATCCGCGGCGGTAGCGATGAAGGCAGCCGCGGTGATGGTCGGAACAGCCGAGTTGCTCATATTTCTACGTCTACTCCCCCGCGAACGACGGCGCACCCGCGGGGTCGTTGCTGGTGCCCGCCTGGGCTGCAACGCGCCGGCGCACCCTGCGTGCCGCGGCGACCAGGTTGCGTAGCGACGGCTCGAGCTGGACCGCGATGATCTCGTCGCGGGTGCCTTCGCCGTGCCAGTAGGAATCGCTTCTCCCCCATGCACATCGCATTGGGAGCTCGCCGACTACCCGGCCTTCTTGGTCGCACGGCCGTTGTCGGCGTACTCGTAGAAGCCGGCTCCGGACTTCTTGCCGACGAGCCCGGCCTCGACCATACGGAGCAACAACGGAGGCGCCGAATACAGTGGCTCCTTGAACTCGTCGTACATGGAATCCGCGATCGATTTGACGGTGTCCAGCCCGACGAGATCGGTCAGCGCGAGCGGACCCATCGGGTGGGCGCACCCGAGGACCATCGCCTTGTCGACGTCGTCCTTGGTCGCAAAACCGGATTCGACCATCCGGACTGCTGAGAGCAGGTACGGCACGAGTAGTGCATTCGCGATGAACCCTGCCCGGTCGGAAGACCGCACGACTTGCTTGCCGAGAATGTCGCCCGCGAACGTCTCTGCGCGTTCCGCCACCGCGTGGCCGGTCTTGAGGGTGGTCACGACTTCGACCAGTGGAAGTACCGGTACGGGGTTGAAGAAATGCATTCCGATGACGCGTTCGGGTGCCGTAGTCGTGACACCCAGCTTCATGATCGGGATCGACGACGTGTTGGAGGCAAGTACCGCGCCGGGGTCGGTGACGATCGTGTCCAGCTCCGCGAATATCTCGGCCTTGATCTTCTCGTCCTCCACGACCGCTTCCACCACGAGTTGCCGATCGGCAAAGTCCTCGAGGTCGGAGGTGAACCGCAACCGCCACACAGCCTGTTCGCGCTCACGTTCGGTGATCTTCCCGGTACTCACTCCGCGGTCGAGGGACCGGAGGATCCGTGCACGTCCGGCTGCCGCGAGTTCGCGGGTCTGCTCGAACACCAGGACATCGACGTGAGCGCGCGCACACACCTCGGCGATACCCGAGCCCATGATGCCGGCGCCGATCACGCCGACGCGCTGAACCTTGTCGGTGTTCACGTCAGCTCTCCCTCAACCTCGACTGCGCTGGAGTGACAACAGATCTGGTGAGCACACGGGTAACTCACCGGGTACATCCAGAAATCTCGGGTTTCGACGCCGGCGGCCCGCAACGAAAGTCGCGGGCCGCCGATCTTGTACGCCGAGACCAGGAGATGCGGTTCGGCTCCTAGTGGAACTGGCCTTCCTCGGTGGAGCCCTTCAGGGCAGCCGTCGAGGTGTTCGGGTCGACCGTGGTGGCGATCGAGTCGAAGTAGCCGGCGCCGACCTCGCGCTGGTGCTTGACCGCGGTGAAGCCGCGCTCCTGCGCAGCCTTGAACTCGCGCTCCTGCAGGTCGACGAAGGCGGTCATGCCCTCGCGGGCGTAGCCGTGGGCCAGGTCGAACATGCCGTAGTTCAGCGCGTGGAAGCCGGCGAGGGTGATGAACTGGAACTTGAAGCCCATCGCGCCGAGCTCCTTCTGGAACTTCGCGATGGTCGCGTCGTCCAGGTGTGCCTTCCAGTTGAAGGACGGCGAGCAGTTGTAGGCCAGCAGCTGGTCGGGGAATTCGCTGCGCACTGCCTCGGCGAACTTCTTGGCGACCTCGAGATCCGGCACGCCGGTCTCCATCCAGATGAGGTCGGAGTACGGGGCGTACGCCTTGGCGCGAGCGATGCAGGGCTCGATGCCGTTCTTGACACCGAAGAAGCCTTCTGCGGTGCGGGTGCCGTCGAGGAACTCGCGGTCGCGCTCGTCGACGTCCGAGGTGATGAGGGTGGCGGCCTCGGCGTCGGTGCGGGCGATGACGACGGTGGGGACATCGGCGACATCGGCGGCGAGACGAGCCGAGGTCAGGGTGCGGATGTGCTGCTGCGTGGGGATGAGCACCTTGCCACCGAGGTGGCCGCACTTCTTCTCCGAAGCAAGCTGATCTTCCCAGTGCGAACCGGCGACGCCGGCCGCGATCATGGCCTTCTGCAGTTCGTACACGTTGAGCGCGCCACCGAAGCCGGCCTCACCGTCGGCGACGATCGGAGCGAGCCAGTTGTCGACCGAGGTGTCGCCCTCGACCTTGGCGATCTCGTCGGCGCGCAGCAACGCGTTGTTGATGCGGCGAACGACCTGCGGAACCGAGTTCGCCGGGTACAGCGACTGGTCCGGGTACGTGTGACCCGACAGGTTGGCGTCGCCTGCGACCTGCCAGCCGGACAGGTAGATGGCCTTGAGGCCGGCGCGCACCTGCTGAACGGCCTGGTTGCCGGTGAGGGCACCCAGCGAGTTGATGTAATCCTCGTTGTTCACGAGGTCCCACAGGATCTCCGAACCACGGCGGGCGAGGGTGGCTTCCTCGACGACGGAGCCCTGCAGCTTCACGACCTGCTCGGCCGTGTAGTTGCGGGTGATTCCCTTCCAGCGGGGGTTGGTGTCCCAGTCCTTCTGGATTTCTTCAGCGGTCCTCGGGGTGCCGGTGGTCGACATCAAAGCTCCACTCTCTAGATCTACTCCGCTCGACGTCAGCAGTACATCTGTACTACTTCACATCCTTTGCGGACCATTCGGATGTACATGACGACAATGGCACACCTGAAAACTGCCCGCTACCTGTTGCTAATGCCAATCTCGGTAATTTTTGACCGTCGATTTGCAAATATTGCTAATCGATGGGGAGGCCAACGATCATGCCATCGCGAGCAGAAGTTACCCGCCGGTAGCACTGACCTCCACCTTTGCGGCCGTGCGTTGCCGAACGCGAGGTAGCACCTCCCCGCCGCGACCGTCCGCGGGGGGATTCCTCGACACGCCCCGCTGTGACCGTATTCACAGAATTCCGTGGCATGCACACACCAGGTAGATGACCTTGAAAACACCCTGGACGGTCGTACGATGTGCCGCACGACCGGATCGGGGCCGGTCGCGCACCGTACTGCGCGCCCTCCTGCGACGGTCACCGTCCGCACAACCGAGGAGCAGTCATTCTTTCACCCACGTCGCGTCCGATCGTCGAGATGACCCTGCCAGCGGTCGAGGCGCACATCGGCGTGATCTCCGAGACGTTCTACGAGAAGCTGTTCGCCGCAGAACCCTCACTGCGCACCAATCTGTTCAACAGAACGAACCAAGCGAGCAGCGCCCAGCAGCAAGCGCTCGCAAGTTCCGTCACCTCCTTCGCACGGTTGCTCGTCACCCAGAATCCCGGCGACATCGACGCGATCATGGCCCGGATCGCCGCCAAACACGCGTCCCTGGGTGTGACGTCCGACCTCTACGAGGTCGTGCGCACCCACCTGTTCGCCGCGATCGGGGAAGTCCTCGGTGATGCAGTCACTCCTCAGGTCGCGACCGCATGGAACGAGGTGTACACCCTGATGGCCAACTCCCTGGCCGAACAGGAGTCGCAGATGTACCACGAGGCCGGCGTGACGGCGGGCCAGGTGTGGCGGCAAGCCCTGGTCGCCGCGCACGAGTACGACGGTGCCCACTCCGCAACCCTGTTCCTGCGCCCCCTCGACGGCAAACCCTTCCGCATCCACCGCCCGGGCCAGTACACCTCGGTCCGCATCCGCTTCGCAGACGAGACAGAACAGATCCGCCAGTACACCGTGACCCAGGGCCGCCAATCGGGCGAGTGGGCGATATCCGTCAAGCGAGTGCCGGATGGACTCGTGTCGCCGATCCTCGTCGACAAGGTCCGAGACGGCGATCAGATCACCGTGTCGCAGCCGTTCGGCGGCGTCGTGGTCGAGAACGACAACACCCCGCTACTCCTGATCTCCGCCGGCATCGGTGTCACCAACACGCTGGCGACCATCCAGCATCTGGCCACGTATCACCCGGCACGCGAGGTGACCATCGTGCATGTGGAGAGGTCCGCGTACGAACAGGTACGGCGCATCGAGTTCAGCGCGGTGGCGAAGTCGCTGCCCAACTCACAGCTGTTCCTGCGCTACAAGGACTTCGACGTCGAGCACGACGACGGGCGGAACCCGCTGACCGGTGTCCTGTTGCCGTCGAACGCACAGACCTACGTGTGCGGGCCTGTCGAGTTCATGCGGTCGATCCGGTCCGAGTTGATCGTCGCCGGGTTGCCGCCGGCATCGATCCATTTCGAGGCATTCGCTCCGGGCTCGTGGCTCGGGCTCGAGAGCGAGCACGCCCTCATCCCTTAACCTTGTTGCGAACCCGACGTTGCAAAGCTGGTGGAAGCATCTTACGCTGGGCGAATGGCCAAGACCTACGTCGGCGCCCGGTTGCGCCAGCTACGGACCGAGCGTGGACTCAGCCAAGCCGCACTCGCCAAGACACTCGAGATCTCCGCAAGTTATCTCAATCAGATCGAGCACGACGTCCGACCCCTGACCGTGCCGGTACTGCTGCGGATCAGCGAAGTGTTCGGCGTCGACACGACGTTCTTCTCGTCACAGGACGACACCCGCCTGATCGCCGAGATGCGGGAGGTCGCGCTCGACCAGGAGATGGGTATCGAAGCCGATGCGCAGGAAATCGCCGACATGGTCACAGCGCATCCCGGCCTGGCGCGCGCGATGGTCAACATGCACCGTAGGTTCCGCAACACCACCGCGCAACTCGCCGCGGCGACGGAGGATCGCTACAGCGACGGCAGTGGAAGCGGCGCCATCACGATGCCGCACGAGGAAGTCCGCGACTACTTCTATCAGCGGCAGAACTATCTCCACGAACTCGACACCGCTGCAGAGGAGCTTGCCAACCGGATTCGATTCCACCGAGGCGACGTGGGTGGCGAGATCGCCAAACGCATGACCGCGGTCCATGACGTTCAGGTCGTCAAACGTATCGACCTCGGCGAGAACGTCCTGCACCGCTACGATCCCGAGACCCGCGTCCTCGAGATTGCACCGCAGCTGTCGGGCGGCCAGCAGGTGTTCAAGCTCTCGGCCGAACTCGCGTACCTCGAGTGCGGCGATCTCATCGACAGCCTCGTCGACGACGGCGGCTTCACCAGCGATTCGTCGCGCACGCTTGCACGACTCGGGCTCGCGAACTACTTCGCAGCAGCACTGATCCTCCCCTATTCACAGTTCCACGAGATCGCCGAAAGTTTCCGCTACGACGTCGAGCGACTCTCGGCGTTCTACGGTCAGAGCTACGAAACGGTCGCGCATCGCCTGTCTACGCTGCAACGTCCGAAACTGCGCGGTGTGCCGTTCTCGTTCGTCCGTGTCGACCGGGCCGGCAACATGTCCAAGCGCCAATCCGCCACCGGGTTCCATTTCTCGACGAGCGGTGGCACCTGCCCGCTGTGGAACGTGTACGAGACCTTCGCATACCCGGGCAAGATCATGACTCAGATCGCGCAGATGCCCGATGGCAGACGCTACCTGTGGGTCGCACGGACGGTCGAACGCCGCGCGGCACGCTTCGGACAACCCTCGAAGACGTTCGCGATCGGCCTCGGCTGCGACCTGCGCCATGCGCACCGGCTCGTCTACGCGGAAGGCCTCGAGCTCGACGAGTCGAACCCCGGCACCCCGATCGGCTCCGGCTGCCGCGTGTGCGAGCGGATGAACTGCCCCCAGCGCGCCTTCCCTCCTCTCGGTAAGGACATCGACATCAACGAACACCGCAGCTCCGTGTCGCCGTACCTCGTGCGCTGAGTACCCTCTACCCACATGTCACGCACACCCGCCGCGCTGGGCGACACAGCCTTCGAATTCCTGTCCGAATACCACCTCGCGACCCTCACCACGCTGCGCAAGGATGGGACCCCTCACGTCGTCGCGGTCGGGTTCACGTGGGACGCTGATACCGGGCTCGTCCGGATCATCACGTCGGAGGGCACGCAGAAGTCGCTCAACGTCGAGCGAGGTGAATACGCCGCAGTCAGCCAGATCGACGGTCGGCGGTGGCTGACGCTGGAGGGCCCGGCGCGTGTCGCACGCGACGATGACGCCGTCACCAAGGGCGAGCGTCTGTACGCGACCCGCTACCGCGAGCCCCGATCCAACCCGCGCCGCGTCGTCATCGAAATCGCAGTCGAGCGGGTCATGGGTTCCGTACTCGACCCCGCCTGACCTTCCCGCGCGCATTTTCGCTTCCCGCTACCGCTATCGCGGTAGCGGGAAGCAATTCCCCTCGCGAACCGATGTGAGCACGACGTAACACCGACGTCATCAACTTCACGGAACGGTCACCGGAAGACACTCCGGCGCAATAACACCCGCCTATCGTGTGGATCCACGGATACAGCGCTGTATACGCCGCCCGGTCCCCTTCCGCGAAGGACACCCCCATGACAGTTGCCCGATCCAAGTTCGCCACGAGCGCCGCAGCGCTGGTCGCCGTCGGACTCACCCTCACCGCATGCGGAAGCAGGGCAGGTGACACCTCCACCGGCGACACCTCCGTCGCTGCCGGAACATCGTGCGTCGACACCGCCGGCGACAGCATCAAGGTCGGCTCCTTGAACTCCCTGTCCGGAACCATGGCGATCTCCGAGGTCACCGTACGCGACTCGATCGCCCTGGCTGTCGAGCAGATCAACGCCGACGGCGGTGTGCTCGGTAAGCAGATCCAGATCGTCGCGGAAGATGGCGCCTCCGAGCCGACCGTGTTCGCGGAGAAGGCCGAGAAGCTCATCAGCTCCGACTGTGTCGCAGCAGTGTTCGGCGGTTGGACATCCTCGAGCCGCAAGGCGATGCTTCCGGTATTCGAAGACCGGAACTCCCTGCTGTACTACCCCGTTCAGTACGAGGGTCTCGAGTCGTCGTCGAACATCTTCTACTCCGGCGCAACGACCAATCAGCAGATCGTGCCCGCACTCGATTACCTGAAAGAACAGGGTGTGACGTCGTTGTACCTGGTGGGCAGCGACTACGTCTTCCCGCAGACGGCCAACCGGATCATCCGCGCTTACGCCGACGCGAACGGTATCGAGATCAAGGGCGAGGACTACACCCCGCTCGGCTCGACCGACTTCTCCACCATCGTCAACAAGGTCCGTACCGCCGACGCCGACGCCGTGTTCAACACGCTCAACGGCGATTCCAACGTCGCGTTCTTCCGGGAATACACGAACGCGGGTCTCACTGCCGCGGAGATGCCCGTCGTGTCGGTCTCGATCGCCGAAGAAGAGGTTGTGGGTATCGGCGCGCAGAACATCGAGGGCCAGCTCACCGCATGGAACTACTACCAGACCGTCGACTCGCCCGAGAACACTTCATTCGTCGAGGCATACAAGGCGAAGTACGGCGAGGTGAAGCCGACGTCCGACCCGATGGAAGCTGCCTACACCTCGGTGTACCTGTGGAAGAACACCGTCGAGAAGGCCGGATCGTTCGACGTCGCAGCGATCCAGGAGGCCGCCGACGGAGTGACGTTCGACGCGCCCGAAGGCACCGTGACGATCGACGGCGACACCCACCACATCACCAAGACCGCACGCATCGGTGAAATCCGCGGCGACGGCCTGATCTACACGATCTGGGAATCCGACGGGCCGGTCGACCCCGACCCGTACCTCGAGACCTACGACTGGGCTGCGTCTCTCTCCGGGAACTGACCGGTACCACCGTCGACGAGGAGGACCGATATGGATATTGTTGCAGGACAGTTGTTCACAGGATTGAGCATCGGATCGATCCTACTGTTGGCAGCATTGGGGCTGTCGCTGACCTTCGGTCAGATGGGCGTCATCAACATGGCTCACGGCGAGTTCATCATGGCCGGTAGCTACACCGCGTTCGTGGTACAGCAGGTGATCTCGTCCGCAGGAGTCTCCCTGTTCGTGTCCCTCCTCGTCGGTTTCCTCGTCGGCGGTGCACTCGGTGTCCTCCTCGAGGTCACCCTCATCCGGCGGATGTATCACCGTCCCCTCGACACACTGCTCGTCACGTTCGGTGTCGGCCTGCTGCTCCAGCAGCTCGCCCGCGACATCTTCGGCGCACCAGCCGTCAACGTCATTGCACCGGAATGGCTCTCCGGCGGAATCGAGATCCTCGGAGCGGTAGTTCCCAAGACCCGCCTGTTCATCCTCGTGCTCGCCACCGCGTGCGTGGTCGCCCTGATCACCGCGATGAAATACACCTCCATGGGTCGCCGGATCCGCGCGGTCGTGCAGAATCGCGATCTCGCGGAAACCGTCGGAATCTCGTCCCGCCGCACCGACCTGACCACCTTCTTCCTCGGCTCCGGACTCGCCGGCCTCGCCGGGGTGGCACTGACGCTCATCGGGTCGACGAGCCCGACCATCGGGTCGGCCTACCTGATCGACGCGTTCCTCGTCGTCGTCATCGGCGGCCTCGGCCGAATCGAAGGCGCCGTCATCGCCGCAGTCGCTCTGGGCCTGCTCAACTCGTTCATCGAGTACTCGACCACCGCCTCGATCGCGAAGGTGATTGTGTTCGTACTCATCGTGATCTTCCTCCAGGTCCGCCCCCAGGGCCTGTTCGCGGTCAAGACAAGGAGTCTGGTCTGATGTCGGTGACCTTCGGCGACCTCACTCGCCCCGGCCCCGTGCGCACAGCCACGGGATTCGCCCTCGCTGCAGCGCTGCTTTTCGCCGTCGCCCCCGCAGTGCTGTCCGACTTCCGGCTCGGACTACTCGGCAAGTTCCTGTGCTTCGCGATCGTGGCCGTGGGTATCGGACTCGCCTGGGGCCGCGGCGGCATGCTCACGCTCGGTCAGGGCGTGTTCTTCGGTCTCGGCGCCTACATCATGGCGATGCACCTCAAGATTGCCGACGCCGAACTCCGCGGCGACACCGTCCCGGACTTCATGCAAATCGCCGGAATCCGAGAACTACCCGGTTACTGGGCGCCGTTCGCCTCCCCGATCGTGACCATCCTCGCGATCGCCCTGCTCCCGGCCCTCGTCGCACTGTTGCTCGGACTCGGCGTCTTCAAGCGCCGGGTCAAGGGCGCTTACTTCGCGATCCTCTCGCAGGCGCTCGCCGCCGCCTTCGCGATCCTGCTCATCGGTCAGCAGTCCACCGGAGGATCCAACGGACTCAACCGCTTCCGCAGCTTTTTCGGCTTCGATCTGGCAGATCCCGCCAACAGGCGAATGTTGTTCTTCATCGTCGCCGCGATCCTGCTGCTCGTCGTCGCCGCGACCCGCCAGCTCATGCAGTCTCGCTACGGCGAACTGCTCATCGCAGTCCGTGACCAAGAGGAACGCGTCCGATTCCTCGGATACGACCCGGCCAATATCAAGGTCGTCGCGTACACCGTCGCCGCGTTCTTCGCCGGAATCGCAGGCGCGATGTTCGTTCCGATCGTGGGTATCATCTCCCCCGCCGACATCGGAATCGTGCCCTCGATCGCCTTCCTCATCGGTGTCGCGATCGGCGGCCGCACCACCCTGCTGGGCCCGGTCCTCGGTGCCATCGGTGTCGCCTGGGCCCAGACCGCACTGTCCGAGAACTTCCCCTCCGCCTGGACCTACGCGCAGGCCCTGCTGTTCATCGTTGTCATCGGCTTCTTCCCCGCCGGAATCGCCGGGCTTGCCAAGCTCCGACGACGCCGCGCGAAAGCAGATTCCTCCGACGATCCGACGACGTCCCCGTCCGAACCTGAACTGGAGCCCGCTCGATGAGCACACCCGAATTCGGCGGCAACGCCGGCATGTCTGCCGAGTACCTCGAAATCCGTGCCCTGAGAGTCCAATTCGACGGTTTCACCGCCGTCGACGGAGTCGACCTCACCCTGTTCCAGGGCGATCTGAGGTTTCTCATCGGCCCCAACGGCGCTGGCAAGACGACGCTCGTCGACGCAGTCACCGGTCTCGTCCCCGCAACCGGATCGGTCACCAAATCCGGTGTCGAACTGCTCGGCAGGAAGACCCACAAGATCGCACGTCTCGGTGTCGGCCGCACCTTCCAGACCGCGTCCGTGTTCGAGGAACTGTCGGTGCTTCAGAATCTCGACATCGCCGCCGGCGCAGGCCGCTCACCGTGGCAGCTGCTCCGCCGCCGCAGCGGCGTCCTCCCCGAGATCGAACAGGCCCTCGAAACGATCGGCCTCACCGCTCACCGCGACACGGCCGCCGGCATCCTGGCTCACGGTCAGAAGCAGTGGCTCGAGATCGGGATGCTGCTCGTGCAGAATGCCGACGTCCTGCTCCTCGACGAACCTGTCGCCGGCATGAGCGGCGCCGAACGCGAGGAGACCGGGCAACTGCTCCGGCGGATCGGCGCAGAGCGCACCGTGGTGGTCGTCGAACACGACATGGATTTCATGCGCGCCTTCGCGACATCGGTGACGGTACTGGCCCGCGGCAAGGTGATCGCCGACGGCACGGTCGAGGAAGTGCAGAACAATCCGCAGGTCCAGCAGGTCTATCTCGGGACCACCGCTGCAGTACAGGAGGCGTGAAATGCTCGAACTCGTCGACGTGCGCGTCGCATACGGACGCACCGAGATCATTCACGGCGTCTCGCTCGACGTCCCCGGAGACGGAGTGGTGGCCGTGATGGGCCACAACGGAGCCGGCAAGACGACGCTGCTGCGTGCTGCGGTCGGACTTCTACCCGTCACACGCGGAAAGATCCTCTTCGACGGCGAGGACATCACCGGACTACGTCCCGCCGCCCGTGTCGCACGCGGTCTCGCATACGTGCCGCAGGGGCAGCAGTCGTTCGGTCAGCTCACTTGCGCCGAGAACCTGCAGGTCGTCGCCGACGGACGCAAGAACGGCAAGAAGCTGATCGCCGACATGCTCGATCTCTTCCCCGCGCTCGTCCCCCTCCTCGATCGGCGCGCGGGCCTGTTGTCCGGTGGGCAGCGACAGCAGCTCGCCATCGCGCGGGCACTCATCACCGAACCGCGCATGCTCATCCTCGACGAACCCACCGAAGGCATCCAGCCGTCCGTCGTCGCGGAAATCGAGAACACCATCGTCGAGCTGAGCCGCTCGGGCACTCTCGGCGTGCTGCTCGTCGAGCAACACATCGGGTTCGCGCTCGACAACGCCCTGCGCTACTACGTCGTCGAATCCGGCCGCGTCACCTCCACCGGTGGCGGCGGTGCCGAGGCGGCACACACCGTCCGCGATGCGATGGCGATCTGATGACGACCGCGACGCACCGCGACCGGGTGTATCGGGCACTACGCGATGACCTGATGTCCGGCGTCTTGGCAGCCGATGAACGGCTTGGGGAGGAGAAGCTCGCGGAGCGCTACGAGGTGTCGCGCACACCCGTGCGGGAGGCATTGGCCAGACTGGTCTCCGACGGGCTCGTCGAACGCCGTACCGGTGGCCTGTTCCCGTACCGCCCGCGCTTCGATGACCTCGCCGATCTGTACGAACTGCGCATCACCCTCGAACTGCACGGCATTGCGCGTGCACTCGTGAATCCGACGATCCGTCACGACCCCGCCGTCCTCCGCGCGGAGTTGGATCGCTGGTACACGCTGCGCGCCGACCCGCCCGCACCCGATGCCGGTTTCGTCGCGCTCGACGAGCAGTATCACCTGGCGATCCTCGCGTCGTCCGGAAACCGCGCGTTGTGCGACGCCCTCAGGACGGTGAACGGCAAGGTCCGGCCGGTGCGGATGTTCGATTACCTGACGCCGGACCGCATGGCCGCGACCATCGACGAGCACATCGAGGTGGCCGAACTGCTGCTCGACGGCAGACTCGACGACGCACACCGGGTACTCCTCGGTCACATCGACACCTCCAGGGCTGTCGTGATCCGACGTGCGGAGGAAGCGCGTGCGATGACGCGCTTCGCGCAAGCGCTGCGGGACTGAGACGCACGTGTCGCGCGTGACTGAAGCCCGGCACTCGTGCACACTACGACCGTGACGCCACGAATCCAGCCCGGACGACTCAAGGAACTCGGCCCGATCAACTGGGTTGCGTGGAAGGCACTGTCGCGGGCCGCGGGCACACCCGACGCGCATCTGTTCAGCACCCTCGGTCGATCGGGCCGATTGTTCCGCGGATGGCTGCACTACTCCGGCATGTTGATGCCGTTCGGCAAGCTGAGCCGTTTCGAAGCGGAGATGGTAATTCTGCGGGTAGCCCACCTGCGTGCCTGCGACTACGAATTCGAGCACCACACGCGCCTCGGGCGCCGAGCCGGAATCACCGACCAGATCCGTGAACGGATCGTCACCGGCCCATCCGCCGAGGGATTGAGCCGGCGTCAACGTGCAGTCCTGACCGCCGTCGACGAACTGATCGGCACCCGGAACCTCACCGATAAGACCTGGGCGGCGCTCACGGAATTCTTCGACGATCGACGCATGATCGAGTTCAGCCTCCTCGTCACGCAATACGACGGTCTGGCCACCACCATCGGTGTGCTTCGACTCGACCGCGACTTCGGCGGCGAGTAGCGCGTCGTCCCCCTCTGATATGCCGGGTTGCTCCCGGCATCGCGTACTTCTTCGTGTTCCAGCGGCGACAGCTCTTTCTAACCGGCGCTTTACCGCAGGAAACCGGGACGAAACACCGGGCCCATAGCGTATACAGCAGTGTCCACAACGGCGGATACAGCAGCGGCACACTCACTTCCGCGCTGTCCGATGTGGATTCTGTTCGCCCGCCAATTTCGAAGGAGAACGCCGTGGCATTCGGATTCGACACCCTTCTCGTCGCGAATCGCGGCGAAATCGCGTGCCGCGTCATGCGCACCGCGCACCTGATGGGACTGAAGACGGTCGCGGTGTACTCGGATGCCGACGCGTCCGCCGCACACGTCGAATTGGCCGATATGGCAGTACGTCTCGGTCCTTCACCCGCCGCAGAGTCCTACCTGCGGGCCGACCTCGTAATCGAGGCGGCACTCACCACCGGGGCCGGCGCAATCCACCCCGGCTACGGCTTCCTCTCCGAAAACGCCGAATTCGCGTCCGCGTGCGAAGTCGCCGGCATCGCCTTCGTCGGCCCGACCGTCGAACAACTACGGGTGTTCGGCGACAAGCACACTGCGCGCGAAGCCGCACGCGCGGTGGGGGTCCCCCTCGTCGCCGGAAGCGGCCTCCTCCATTCTCTCGACGACGCACTTGCCGCGGCGAATGAGATCGGATACCCCGTGATGCTCAAGGCCGTCGGCGGCGGCGGTGGAATCGGCATGCAGGCCTGCCACGGGCCCGACGACCTGCGCGACGCCTACGACCGCGTACTGCGACTCGCCTCGGCGAACTTCTCGTCGTCGGGTATCTTCCTCGAACGGTTCATCGCGCACGCCCGTCACGTCGAGGTCCAGGTATTCGGTGACGGACGTGGGCGCACCATCAGCCTCGGCACGCGGGACTGCTCGCTGCAGCGACGAAACCAGAAGGTTGTCGAAGAGGCACCTGCACCCGACCTGCCCGACGAGATCGTCGAGCAGATGCTCTCGTCGTCGCGGGCCCTGGCGTCGTCGGTGCAGTACCGCTCCGCCGGCACGGTCGAGTTCGTGTACGACACCTCACGCGGCGAGGTGTCGTTCCTCGAGATGAACACCCGACTGCAGGTGGAACACCCGGTCACCGAAGAAGTGACCGGCGTGGATCTCGTCGCGTGGATGTTGCAGCTCGCCGGGGGCGAGACGAACCTGCTCGACGCGATACCCGACGCGGGGCCCGAGATCACGGGCCACGCCGTGGAGGCCCGTGTGTATGCGGAAGATCCTGGTCAGGACTACCGGCCCAGCTCCGGCCTCCTCACACACGTCGAGTTTCCCGCGCACACCCGCATCGAGACGTGGGTCGACACCGGCACGGCGGTCAGCTCGTTCTACGACCCGATGATTGCGAAGGTGATCGTGCGCGGCGAATCCCGCCGCACCGCGTTCGCTGCACTCGCCGAAGCTCTCGACGACACGAACGTCTATGGGGTTCAAACGAATCTGCCTCTGCTGCAGTCGATCTGCTCGGAGTCCACTGTCCTGTCCGCCGAGCACACCACCTCCACACTCGCCGCGCTGCCCGGAGCGACGCGCCGGATCGACGTACTGCGCGGCGGGACCATGACCACCGTCCAGGACTTCCCGGGCCGAACAGGTTTGTGGGAGGTCGGCATTCCTCCGTCCGGACCGATGGACGACCTGTCCATGCGCGCCGCGAACGTCGCGGTGGGCAACGCGGAAGGCGCAGCGGGACTCGAATGCACGCTCCAGGGTCCGCGATTGAGCTTCTCCGGCTCCACCGTCGTGTGCGTCACCGGAGCACCGACGGTCGTCACGCTCGACGGCGAACCCGTATCGATGTGGGAACCGATCGAGGTGCCCACCGACGGGGTGCTCGACATCGGAACACCGGCTGATGTAGGACTGCGCACCTACCTCGCGGTTCGCGGCAGTCTCGACGTGCCGCTGTATCACGGCAGCGCCTCGACGTTCACGCTCGGCGGCTTCGGTGGACTCACCGGCGCAGCAATCGCCACCGGTGATGTCCTCGGACTCGCCGACGCCGAGCCCCCGAGCGAGCCGGCACCAGTACCCACCGATCAGCGGCCCGAATTCGGCCACACCTGGCATCTCGCGGTGACCGAGGGCCCACAGCCCGCACCCGTGTATTTCACAGTCGAGGACATGGCGCAGTTCTACGACACGACGTGGACCGTCCAGACCCACGCGAACCGGACCGGTATCCGCCTGGACGGCCCCAAACCGACGTGGTCACGCACCGACGGCGGTGACGCCGGGCTGCACCCGTCGAATCTGCACGACAATCCGTACAGTGTCGGGTCGCTCAACGTCTCGGGTGATACGCCGATCCTGCTCGGTCCCGACGGCCCGAGTCTCGGCGGATTCGCGTGCCCGCTGACCGTGGTGTCGGGGCATCGGTGGAAGCTCGGCCAGATCCGTCCCGGCGACTCGGTGAGGTTCGTGCCGGTCTCGGACGAGGACGCGGCCGCGCTCCGCCACGGTGCGCACCGTTCGCTCGACGTACCGCCGACCGTGCCGCGCACCACCCTCGACGCCGGACGCCTCGGCCATTTCGACCCGATGCTCGACAGGCCCGAGGTCGCGTACCTGCGCGGTGGCGACGACAACATCCTCGTCGAATACGGCGAGATGACCCTCGACCTCGGCCTGCGCATGCGAGTCCACGCATTGTCCGAAGCTTTGACCGCGACGCAACTGCCCGGCGTCGTCGACGTCACCCCGGGTGTGCGGTCGTTGCACATCCATTTCGATCCCGACGTACTCCCCCAGTACAGGCTGCTGGGTGTGCTGCAGGATCTCGAAACCGAACTACCGACGACCCACGATCTCGTGGTGCCCAGCCGCACGGTCCGACTCCCGCTGTCGTTCGACGACCCGTCGATCTCCGAAGCACTCTCGCGATACCGCAGCGGTGTGCGCGACGACGCTCCGTGGTTGCCGTCCAACATCGAGTTCATCCGTCGCATCAACGGTCTCGACTCCGTGGACGATGTCCGCGACACCGTGTTCGACGCCGAGTACCTCGTCCTCGGCCTGGGCGACGTGTATCTCGGTGCGCCACTGGCAGTCCCACTCGATCCGCGCCATCGCCTCGTGACCACCAAATACAACCCGGCTCGAACGTGGACGCCGTCGGACGCGGTGGGTATCGGCGGCAAGTACCTGTGCGTCTACGGGATGGAATCTCCCGGCGGCTATCAGCTCGTCGGCCGTACGGTGCCCATCTGGTCCGGCTACCGGCAGTCGGGACCGTTCGAGAACGGTAAGCCGTGGTTGTTCCGGTTCTTCGACCGCATCGTCTGGGAGCCCGTCTCCCCGGAGCAGTTGCTCGAATACCGGGCCGCATCGAAGGCCGGGCGGTTCGACGCCGACATCTCGGAGGGAACGTTCGCGCTCGCCGACCATCTCCGATTCCTGGAGAACAACGCCGAGTCCATCGCAGAGTTCGACGTGAAGCAATCCACCGCGTTCGGGATCGAGAAGCAGGCGTGGCAGGACTCCGGCGAGTTCGACCGCGTCGAGGCCGCGCCGGTCGAGGTTTCCACCACGGTCGACCCGCTTGCCGGGATGCCCGACGGCTCCACCGTCGTCGAGGCCGCTCTCGTCGGTAACGTGTGGCGTGTCGAGGTCGCCGAAGGCGAGATCGTCGAGGCAGACACCACCGCCGTGATCCTCGAAGCCATGAAACTCGAGATGCCGGTCCGCAGCGAACGTGCCGGAACAGTCCTGAAGGTACTCGTCACTCCGGGCGCGAAAGTCGCACCGGGCACCCCCCTTCTCGTGATCGGACCTGCCGAATGACCACCGATGTCGTCACTTCCACCACATCCGCGACCGACCGTGCGCGCCGTGCTCTGAGCCGGATCGAGAAGGTCGACCGCCCCGAGGTGTGGATCACCCTGCGCGATGCAGCCGACATCCTCGCCGACGCCGCCGCCGTCGACGCACGTGTCGCGGCGGGCGAATCGCTGCCACTCGCAGGTCTCGTGGTCGCGGTCAAGGACAACGTGGATGTCGCCGGCCTCCCGACCACTGCGGGGTGCCCCGAGTTCGCGTACACACCGCAGACGACGGCATCGGGTATTTCCCGTCTCCTCGACGCGGGCGCAGTGGTCCTCGGGAAGACCAATCTCGATCAGTTCGCGACGGGTCTGGTGGGCACCCGCAGCCCGTACGGCGCAGTGCGATGCGCCTGGGATCCCGATCGGATTTCCGGTGGATCGAGCTCGGGGTCCGCGGCCGCGGTGGCCCTGGGTATCGCCGACATCGGAATCGGCACCGACACAGCCGGCTCCGGTCGTGTACCGGCGGCACTCCACGGCATCGTCGGGATCAAGGCGACACTCGGGGTGATCCCGACGCACGGGGTGGTACCCGCATGCGTCGACTACGACTGTCTCACCGTGTTCGCCGAGTCCCTCGACCTCGCTACACATGCGGCCGCCGTGATGGCAGTGCCGGATGAACGCGACCCGCGCAGCCGCGCGTGGCCCACCGATGTGCGCCTCGCCGCACCTGCGCAGATCCGGCTCGCCGTGCCGCGCCCGGAGGATCTGACGGCACTGTGCGCCGAGTACCGCGACGCGTTCGATGCGACCGTTCTCGATGCCCGCCGGTCCGGTATCGAGATCACCGAAGTCGACATTTCTCCGCTTCTCGATGCCGCAACCTTGCTGTACGACGGGGCATTGGTCGCCGAACGGCATGCGGCCGTGGGTAGGTTCCTCGCAACCGACCGGGCGGGCGCCGATCCCACCGTTGCCGCAATCGTCGCATCGGCAGCAAGGCCTGCCGCGCACGAATTGGTCATCGACCTCGACTCACTGGTCCGCACAAAGGCATACGCGCGTGCCTTACTGGACGGCCTCGACGGTCTGCTGCTCCCTACCACCACCGAGCATCCGACGATCGCTGCGGTGCAGAATGACCCGGTCGGCATCAATCGCCGGATGGGTACCTACACCAACTTCTGCAACCTGCTCGACATGGCCGCAGTTGCGGTGCCCGGCGTCACCACCTCCGACGGACATCCGTTCGGCGTGATGGTGGTGGTGCCCGGGTTCCACGACCAGGTGGCGGTCGACATCGCGGCACGCCTCACCGCCGTCGAAGCACCGAAGTTCGTCGACGCCGGAGTCGAGCTGGCGGTATTCGGCGCACACCTGCGGGGTCAGCCGTTGCATGTCCAGCTCGAGGACATCGGCGCCCGCTTCTCCGAGGAGGTACATACTTCGGCCGCGTACCGACTGATGGCGCTGAACACCAGTCCACCGAAGCCGGGCTTGGTACGACTCCGCGCCGGTGAGGGCGCCGCGATCGTCGGCGAGTTGTTCCGGGTATCCGAGGCCGGACTGGGCCGGTTCCTCGCGGCCCTGCCGGCCCCGATGACCCTCACGAGCGTGGAGCTGTCGGATGGTCGCTGGGTCGTCGGATTCGGCTGTACGCAGGATGCATCCGCGAACTCTTCTGACATCACCGAGTTCGGGGGCTGGGTAGCATATCTTCACGCCTGACTCAGACCGCGTGCCGGGGTGCGTAGACTGCTATGCCAGAAAAGTGGACAGGAGGCGGTTGCGATGGCGGACTACGATGAGGAGCGATTGAGCGGGATTCTGGCCGGTCTCGCTCGTTCCATGACAGACGACACCGACCTCGAGTCGTCGTTCGGGCGTCTGACCGCAGCAGCGATCGAATTGATCCCGGGTGCAGACGCGGCCGGAGTGCTCATGGTGACGGGTCCGTCCGACTTCGATACACACGCCGCCACCTCCGAGCTGACGAGGCAGGTGGACAGGATCCAGGCGGGGCTCGGCGAGGGTCCGTGCGTCGATGCCGCGCTGGAAGCGGAGATGACCCACAGCGCCGACCTGCGCTCGGATCCGCGTTGGCCGCGGTTTTCCGCTGCCGCGGTCGAGGCGGGCGTGCTCAGCATGTTGTCGTTCCGGCTGTTCACGCACGGTAACGAGTCGGGTGCCCTCAACCTGTTCGCGGCTGAACCCGGTTCGTTCGATGCCGAGTCGATGCACGTCGGCGGAGTCCTCGCG
Source organism: Rhodococcus ruitaii (assembly GCF_055230935.1). Taxonomy (NCBI): domain Bacteria; kingdom Bacillati; phylum Actinomycetota; class Actinomycetes; order Mycobacteriales; family Nocardiaceae; genus Rhodococcus; species Rhodococcus ruitaii. The sequence goes on from NZ_JBUYWC010000012.1 coordinate 119,188, forward strand.
GCGCACGCCGCGATCGCGGTTCTCGCCTCCCGCAAAGAACTACAGTTCAAGTCTGCGCTCGCGAGCCGCGACCTGATCGGCCAGGCCAAGGGCATGCTGATGGAGCGATTTGCTGTGGGGGCTGAACAAGCCTTCCAGATGATGGTGCAGCTGTCGCAGGAAACCAACACGCCTGTCTCGGTGATCGCGGCCCGGATTGTGGAGGCCGGGCCGGGCCGCGCCTGAACGCTACGGGGATACGCCGGATCAGCGCAGGATCGTCAGCATCACCACGGAGTCGGTGTTGGCAACGAGTTTGTGCATGACGCCCTCGTCGACGTGGACCGCGACTCCTGGGACGAGCGAGACAGTCTTCTCCGCAGTACTGAACGACACGTCGCCGCTGGTCGCCTGCACGAGGATCGGTGCCGGCGCACGGTGATCCTTCAGGACCTGGCCCTGCGCGAAACCCATTCGGATCATGGTGGCGCCCGGCCTCGACACCAGCTTCTCGAGATGCGGGGCGTCGCCGTCCTTGACCTCGAGGTGCGCGAGTCCCTCGATCACCGTCATAGTTCCGCTGGAAACGGGTGTGTCGGTCATCGTGCCGCCTTTTTCTTCGCGATGATCTCGATCGCGACGAGGTGCTTCTTGTATTTGGTGAATGTGGACCGCATCTGCAGCACGCGCGCCCGAGCGTCGGAGTCCCGTAGTACATTACCCACGAACTTCACTGTACCGACGAGGCCTTCGTCGGCGAGAATGCGCTGGGGTTCGAGCAGTGCCATGGGCGCGAATCCCACGGTCTCGACCTCGAATCCGGCATCGGTCAGGAGTTCAGTCCATTCGGCCGCGGTGAGCGGACGTGCGTTGACCTTGATTGACCGTGCGAGGGACTTGCGGATCTCGGTCTTGACCTCGTCGTCGACCTCGTCGGGCTCGATCGCCAGTTCGTGGATTGCGTAGCGTCCACCCGGGCGGAGTACGCGCAGTGCCTCTTCGATGATCTCCGACTTGTGCTTGTCGGTCTGCATCGTGAGCATCGCTTCGCCGACGACGACATCCGCGGTTGCGGAGCCGAGCCCGGTCTTCGATGCTTCTCCGCTGACGACGGATCCCGCGCCCCCGAGGGCCTTTCTGGTCAGTTCGGCTGCGCTCTCGTCGGATTCGACTCCGACGTAGCTCTTGGGTGCGTAGTCGAGGATGTTCTGTGCGGTTCGGCCCAGACCCGGCGCGAACTCGACGACGTCGACGCCGCGCAGTTTCGCGTCGGCAAGCATCCGCTCAGTCAGTTCCTTGCCGCCGGGGCGGAGGACGCGCTTGCCGAGACGTGCGAGGAGCCAGTGCCCAGGTAGGTGGGCAGCATCCCGGTCTGCCAGAGGTAGTTCGTCGTCGGCTGGGCGTGTGTCGTTCATGATTCTCGGCCTCTCTCGCTGCACAACCCATCTGCAGGAGAAACCTACGGCAGATGCAAGGTGGACCATAGAGGCTTTGGCCCCTTTCTAAGGACATCCTCACCTAACCATGCTCGGGCAGTGACGACCATCCGGTTCCATCTCGTCGGACTCGTCCAACGCCCCACACCGAACGACAACAGCCCGCGGTGACGATCAAGTCACCACGGGCTGAGGTCGGTACATCCGAGCGGGGGTCCACCCGCGCGGAAGGTCAGAAGTTGATCATGTGTCCTGCGAGGCCGTGGATGGCTTCCTGCAGCGCCTCGCTGAGCGTGGGGTGCGTGTGGACGTTGCGGGCCAGTTCGTTGACCGTCAGATCCCACTTCTGAGCGAGGGTCAGTTCGGGCAGGAGCTCGGAGACGTCGGGGCCGATGAGGTGGCCGCCGAGGAGTTCGCCGTGGGTCTTGTCGGCGATCAGCTTGACGAAGCCGTTCGGGTCGCCCAGGCCGTGCGCCTTACCGTTGGCGGTGAACGGGAAGGTCGCGACCTTGATGTCGTAGCCTTCGGCCTTCGCCTGTTCCTCCGTCAGACCGAACGACGCGACCTGCGGCTGGCAGAACGTCGCGCGCGGCATCATGCGGTAATCGCCGAGCTCGAGGGTCTCGGCACCCCCGATGGTCTCGGCGGCGACGACGGCCTGAGCCTCGGCGACGTGCGCGAGCTGCAGCTTAGCGGTGACGTCACCGATGGCGTAGACGCCGGGGACGTTGGTGCGCATGCGCTCGTCGATCGCGATGGCGCCGCGATCGGTGAGGGCGACACCCGTGTTCTCGAGGCCGTAGCCCTCGACGCGCGGGGCGAAACCGACCGACTGAAGCACCTTGTCGACGGTCATCGTCTCGACGTTGCCGGACTTGTTGTCCTTGATCTCGACAGTGACGTTGGATCCGTTGTCGACGATCTTCTGGACGGCCGCACCGGTCTTGATGGTGACGCCGAGCTTCTTGTAGGCCTTCGTGATCTCCTTGGAGATGTCGGCGTCCTCGTTCGGCAGGGCGCGATCGAGGAACTCCACGATCGTGACGTCGACCCCGTAGTTCTTCAGGACGTAGCCGAACTCCATACCGATGGCGCCGGCACCGACGATGACGATCGAGCCGGGCAGTTCGCGGGTGAGGATCTGCTCCTCGTAGGTCACGACGTTGTCGCTGAGTTGCGTGCCCGGCAGCAACTTGGTGACCGAGCCCGTGGCGACGATGGCGTTGTCGAAGGTCACCCGTTCGGTGCCGCCCTTGGTGAGCGCCACCTCGATGGTCTTGGCGTCGACGAACGAGCCCTTACCGTCGTACTCGGTGATCTTGTTCTTCTTCATGAGGAAGTGCACGCCCTTGGTACGACCGTCGGCCACCTTGCGGCTGCGGTCGAAGGCGGCACCGAAGTCGAACGACACATCGCCCGAAATACCGAAGGTCTTGGCCTCTTTGTTGAAGAGATGCGCCAGTTCGGCGTTGCGAAGAAGCGCCTTCGAGGGGATGCAGCCCACGTTGAGACAGACACCACCCCAGTACTTCTGCTCGATGATGGCGGTGCTCAATCCCAGCTGTGCCGCGCGGATAGCAGCGACGTACCCACCGGGACCGGCTCCGAGGACAACGACGTCATAGTGTGAGGTCACAGCCATAGAGGGTAGTCCTGCCCGATCCCGCTGTCTGCCGATGGTCTGGTTACCCGCCGGTAAGGTGGATTCGCGCACTTACCGCTGCGCGCCGTACTGGCGCACCGCCACGGGCACCGCCACCACGAGAATCACCGCGATCCATCCGAATGCAGCGGCGACGGGATGATGCATCGGCCAGGCCGCATCGGCCGCGACTGCAGTTCCCGAGCCGAACAATTCCCGGAGCGCTGCCACCACCGCACTGATCGGATTCCACTCCGTGATCGCACGGACGACGGCGGGCATCGCCTCCGTGGGCGTGAACACGTTCGAGAACATGATGAGTCCGAAGATCATCGGTGCTGCCTGCTGCAGAACCTGTTCATCACGGATCACAATGCCGAGCAGGATGCCGAGCCAGCTCAGCGCCAATCGGAAAGCGAACAGCAAGAGAACTGCCAATGCGACCTCACCGGCAGGTGCGTCGATACGCCACCCGACCAGGTACCCGACGCCGATCATCGCGGCGAGGGCGACAGCGCCGAACACCGTCTCGGCGAACGCGAGACCGGTAGGCACACCGGATCGTGAGATTGGCAGGGCACGGAACCGGTCGGTGAGGCCGCTGCTCAGATCCGCATTGACCGTGCTCGCAGTGGCCATCAAACCCAACGCGGCCACGAGGACGAAGACACCCGGCATGAGGTACGACCGATACACCGAAGGGGCGGCGTCGCCGGCGAGCGTGCCGCCGAAGACGTAGCCGAACAGCACGACCATGCCGAGCGGCGCAGCGAGCGACACTGCGAGCAGCGCCGGTGAGTGGCGGTAGGTGGCCATGGTTCGTCCGAAGATCACGCGTGCCGCAGTGGCGGTGTTCACGGTGGGGTGTATGTCCGTGGATGTGGTCATGCCGGTGTCTCCTCCTTGGGATGGCCGGTGAGCGCGAGGAATGCCTCGTCGAGGCTCGCGCGGCGCCTGCCGATGTCGTGGACGTCGATTCCGTCGGCGTCGAGGGCGCGCAGAATCGGGAGCAATTCGGGCTCGTCGTCCAGCCCGAACGACAGCCGGATCGAGTCTTCGGGTAGGGCAACCGCTCCCAATTCCCGAGCATCGAAGCCGGCGAGAACCCTCGTGGCCCGGCCGCGCTGCGTGGGCGGGACGACCACATCGAGGCCGGTACCGACCGCAGCGGTGATCTCGGCCGGGCTTCCGGTGGTGACGGTGCGGCCGCCATCGAGGATCGTGATCGTGTCCGCGAGTCGTTCGGCCTCGTCCAAGTACTGGGTGGTGAGCACGACGGTGGTGCCTTTTGCGACGAAATCCAGCACGTATCCGAATATGTCGTTGCGGCTGCGCGGGTCGAGCCCGGTAGTCGGTTCGTCGAGGAACAACACCGCGGGGCGCACGACAGTACCCGCGAGAATGTCGAGTCGGCGCCGCATCCCGCCGGAATAGCTCTGCACCTGCTGGTCTGCCACCTCGGCAAGGTCGAACCGCTCGAGTAGTTCGCGGGTGTGACGGCGGGCGTCTCGGCTTCGCATTCCGGCCAGCCGCGCAACCATCGTGAGATTCTCGGCCCCGGTGAGCCGTGGATCGACGGAGTGGAACTGCCCGACCAACCCTATCCGCTGCCGCACCTGCACTGCGTCGGCGACGGTGTCGAAGCCGAGGACCCGAGCCTGTCCGGAGGTCGGGCGCAGCAGGGTCGCAAGCATGCGCACGGTGGTGGTCTTACCCGAGCCGTTCGGCCCGAGCAATGCGTGCACCGTACCTTCCCGCACTCGGAGATCCACCCCGTCGACCACCACGATCTCGCCGTAACGCCGGGTCAGGCCCTCGGTTTCGATGACGTTCACGCTCGTCTCCCTTCAATTGTGAACAACGTTCGCAGTTTCAGGATAGACCTATGCGAACGCTGTTCGCAATTGTGGGCGTGAGGCATGCTGGGAACGTGCCGACCTCACTCTGGCTGCGATCCGGCGAACCGAAACGCGGCCCCCGCCCCACTCATACGCTCGACGAAATCGCCGAGGCATGCGTCCACCTCGTCGACCGCGAGGGCATGCGCGCGCTGTCGATGCGCCGCGCCGCCGAGTCGCTCGGCACCTCGGCCGCGTCCCTGTACCGGTATGTGTCCGGAAAAGACGACCTACTCGCCCTGATGGCCGATCATGTTGCCGGCGAATACGAGTTCGCACCGCTCACCGGCGACGTGCGCGCCGACGTCCTGAACATCTCCGAGCAGTCGCGCGCGCTGCACCGGCGACACCCCTGGCTCCGCGAGATCCCTGCGACCGATCTGGGTCCGAATGCCGTCCGCTATCTCGATCACCTCATCGGCGCACTCACCCCCGCGAAACTCGACCCGACCGCCACCATGATGGGTGTCGCGCTTCTGAGCGGGTGGGTGACGAACTTCGCCGCGCAGGAATCCGCAGGCGATGTCGCCTCCGAATCCGGTGGTGGTGCAGAACATCTCGTCGCGATGCTGGTGCGCGGCGACTATCCGCACCTGGCGGCGCTGTTCGCCCGCACCGGCGACGACACCCCCACCGCACCACTCGACAACGACGTCGCGTTCGCGGCAGGCATCGACGCGATGTTGTTCGGTATTGCACCCGGCAACGGACTCTGACCCTGCGGGTGTCGAGGTGACGTCGATCGCTATCGGCGCGGGCCGCAAGTCCCGCCTACGACCCGCCGTCGCGAAGCACCTCTACCGTGCACTCCGCCCTCGAAGAGGTCGCCGCTGAGCGCATCGTCGATGAAGAAGTACCAGCCGTGCCTCAGATGACCCGGTCATCATGCACCCTCGGCAGCGAAGCGGTCTCGGGACTCGAGGATCGGACCCATATGAGCTTTCGCCCACTCTTCCAACGCCCTCAACGGGCCTTGGAGTGAGCGTCCCGCATCGGTGAGTTCGTAATCGACCCGGACCGGCACCGCGGCCGTGACAGTGCGGTTCACCAAACCGTCCTGTTCCAGGCCACGAAGCGTCTGGGTGAGCATCTTCTGCGACACCCCGTCGATCCGGACAGCCAGTTCGGAGAATCGCAGCGGCCCGTCCGAGAGGGACCCGACCACAAGTACCGTCCAGCGGTCCCCGATCCGATCAAGTAGCTTCCGCGTCGGACAGTTGCGGTCGTACGGATCCCACTCCACCATGCCACCTCCAGTAACCACAAGGTATGTAAGGCACTTTTCAGTGCCGTATTTCTATCCACTTGCAACTCTCTTATGGTAACTCTTGGCGGTCGAGGCAAGAACTCTCCACGAAAGAGAATCGGTTCGGCCGCCCCTTGTACGGCGCGACCGCGTCGAGCAAGCCCGATCACTGATCGGAACATGCATCACAGCACAGCGACCATCGCGTCGCCGCCGTCGCTCTGGCCGGCTGCGCACCCACCACCACAGCTGAGGAGACACTCGTAGCCACGGAACCGCCCCCGCCGACACCTTTATCGCCGCCACGACCGCAGTGCTCGTCGGGTGGTGCCGACGCATTGCGACAGCTGGAGCCACCTCACCGAGGGACGGGCGGAGGTGGTCGAGGCCTTCGCCGCTGCGGGGCTTGCCGACCGGCTGTCGACCGAGTGACGTCAGGGACACCGCTGGTGAGGCCGGTGACCCGCTCGGGTTCGATTCCGTCGCCTCGCGACTGTCCGCGGCCGACTCCTCGATCATTCGCATCTACTAGTCGACCTCACCGAAGGCGTTCGACCGAGGAAACGTGTGGACGATCCATAGTTCGGCGTCCCCACCTTTCGCCTCCCAGCGGTGCGGCCGGTCTGCAGCGTAGGTCGCGTAGCCGCCTGCCGAGACGAGAGCCTGCCCACCATCCGGGCCGAGCAGTATCGACCCGCTTCGAACGAAGACGTGCTCGCGCACCCCCAACCCGTGCGACATGGACTCCAGCGTCAGGCCCTCGCGGAATGTCTTGGCGTGGATCTCGACCGATCCCGCACCGATCACTTGACGGCGCAGCACGAAACCGGTTGCTGCCGAGTCGCTGATGGGCTCGCCCTCCCCCTCTGCGAGGTGTTCGACCGTGACGGCCTCGGGCTCTGCCAGCAGGTCCGGAACCGTGAGATCGAACGCATCCGCAATCGCAGCGAGGGTGCCGAGGGTCGGATTGGTCCTGCCTGCTTCGATCTTGAACAGAGTCGCTTTGCCGACCCCTGACTGATCCCCGAGCTGTGTCAGAGACAACCCGTGCGTCTCCCTCAACCGTCGAACGTTCGCGGCAAGGACCCGCGCGAGCGCAGCCATGCTCTCCCCTCTCCGTACCCGTCGTGCCGGCGACCCACTGCCGGGAGCCTACCGACTGTTGAGCACACCACTTCTTTGGTGTAGAAACGAGACTTACGTAATCTCATACAACTACGGGCGTAATCGTAAACATAACAACTAGTCGGGGTTCGGCCCCCAGCTTCCAGGAAGGAGCCTGCATCATGAGCATCAACGGCCGACGAATAGTCGTGACCGGGGCAGCGTCGGGTATCGGTGCGCGCGTATCGGAACTACTCTCGGCGTCCGGCGCCGAGGTGATCGGGGTGGATGTCCGCGAACCCCTCACCGACGGTGTCCGGTTCATCCGCGCCGACCTCTCCGATCCAGCCTCCGTCGATGCCGCCGTCGACGCGATCTCCGGGCCGGTCGACGGCCTCGCCAACGTCGCAGGAGTATCGGGCAGCCACGGCGCTGACCTGACGCTTCGGGTCAACTTTCTGGGCCTGCGGTACCTCACACACGCACTCGAATCCCACTTCACAAACGGATCGGGCGTCGTCAACGTCGCGTCATTCGCCGGCGTGGCGTGGCGTGACCGACTCGACCTCCATCGCGCACTCGCGGCCACACCCGACTTCGAGTCAGGACTGCACTGGCTCACTACTCACCAGGTCCGCGACGACGACGCGTATCCCTACTCGAAGGAAGTACTGCGCGTGTGGAGCCAGATCCAGGCGGCACAGTGGATCGGGAAGGGCATCCGTGTCAATACCGTCAGCCCCGGGCCTGTGGAGACACCGATCCTGGGTGAGTTCGTCAACGTGCTGGGCAAGGACCGTGTCGACGACGACGTTCGACGGGTGGGACGTCCCGCGACCGTTGCCGATATCGCGCCGAGTGTGGTGTGGCTCCTCACTCCGGAGTCCACGTGGGTCAACGGTGCAGACATCGCCGTGGATGGCGGTTTGGCGGCGTCCACTTTCCAGGAGAAGCAATGAGCAACGAACTTGTCGAACAGCACAATCTGATCGGTGGACGTTGGGTCGCCGGATCCGGACCGCAACTCACCCACCACAACCCGTTCACCGGGGAACCGGCCGCCACGCTGAACGGCGTCACGGCCGATGACGCCCGACGCGCCGTGGACGAAGCGTCGCGCGCTTCGCGGGACTGGGCCGCGCAGGCCCCCGGCCGGCGACGGACGGTCCTGTTCGCGGCGGCCGATCTGATCGAGGAGCGCTCGGCAGTCATCGCCGATACGATGCGTTCCGAGGTCGGAGGCACACACGCCTGGTGCGCCTTCAACATCGGCCTCGCCGCCGACTCGCTCCGACATGCCGGGTCACTCGCCTACGAGGGGCTCACTGGCGCGCTGATTCCGTCCGACACACCCGACCGACTTTCCCTCGCCGTTCGGCAACCACTCGGCGTGGTCGTGGCGATCGCGCCGTGGAATGCCCCCCTCATCCTGGGTGTGCGCTCCATCGCCGCACCGCTGGCATTCGGAAACACCGTGGTGTTCAAGGGTTCTGAGCAGTGCCCCCGCACACATGCGGCAATCGTCACAGCCCTGCACGATGCCGGAATACCCGACGGTGCGATCAACTACATCGTCAGCGCCCCGGAACAGGCACCCGAGGTCACCGAAACCCTCGTTTCCGACAACCGGGTCGCCCACGTCAACTTCACCGGCTCGACCCGCGTCGGCCGAATCATCGCCGAGATCGCGGCACGGACGCTGACCCCGACACTGCTCGAGTTGGGCGGCAAGGCCCCTGCCGTAGTACTCGCCGATGCGGATCTCGACTCCGCCGTACGTGCGATAAGTTTCGGTGCTTACATGAACACCGGACAGATCTGCATGTCGACGGAGCGAGCGATCGTCGACACGTCGGTAGTGACGGCCTTCAGCGACCTTCTCGTGCAGCGCGCACAGGCCCTGCTCGTCGGAGATCCCGCCGATCCGGCGACTCGGATCGGCCCGCTGATCAATCGAAAGGCGGTCGACCATGTTCTCGCGCTCATCGACGATGCAGTCGGCAAGGGCGCGTCCGTACTCACCGGCGGCACCGCGGATGAAAATCTCCTGACCCCGACTGTGGTGTCCGGAGTAACTTCCGACATGCGTATCTACAGCGAGGAGTCGTTCGGCCCGATCGTCGCGATCATCGAAGCCGACAACCAGGCACACGCAACGGAACTCGCCAACGACTCGGACTACGGACTCTCGGCGGCCGTGTTCGGTGCCGACGTGCTCAACGCCTATGAGGTCGCGAGCGCGATCGACGCGGGACTGACCCACATCAACGCCGCCACCGTCGACGACAATCCACAAATACCGTTCGGCGGCACCAAGCTCAGCGGGTGGGGACATTTCGGCGGCCGGGAGTCCATCGATGCGTTCACTCGCACCCGTTGGATCACCGTCTCGAGAACCGCACCCGAATACCCCATCTGAATACCTCCGGCCACGACGCGAGCGCCAGGCGTCGCGACTCGATCGACGTTCATCTCACCCGCCGGGCTCGGCAGGTGAGGCGAACAGGCACAGGTGAGGCGAACAGGCATCGGGCGAAATGTTTCACACGTGCCGTCTCGCATCTGCCCTCGACGCGGACGAGTGAGATCGTGCGCTGCACTGCCAGTACCAGCGGAATATGAGCGAGGCCGGCGAACTCATCGGATGGGAAGCCGAGAGCTTCTACACCAATGGGATCGCTATCCACTTACCAGACGGTACCTACTTTACATTCAATCTCTACTTACTTATAGTAAGTATGACCGGCTTCGAGGGAGCATCAACGAAAGGAATCAGTCATGGCACGTATCACCGTGATCGGCGGTACCGGATACGCCGGTGGACATATCGTTCGCGAGGCCAACTCGCGCGGACACCGGGTCACCGCGGTGTCCCGAACCGCCCCGACCGAGAAGGTCGACGGTGTCACCTACATCAGTGCCGACGTGCTCGACCCGGCGACGCTGGAGCGGGCCGTCGCTGACACCGACGTCGTCATCGAGGCACTGTCCCCACGAGGAGAACTCGAGGGCAAGCTGGCCGACATCGCACGCAGGCTGACTACCGCGGCCCAGGCAGCCGGGGTAAGGCTGGGCGTCGTCGGCGGCGCCGGATCATTGCTGGTCGCGCAGGGTGGACCAGCCGTGGCCGAGACGGGCGGTTTCCCGGAGGCGTTCAAGCCCGAGGCGGCCGAGATGGCGGAGATCCTCACCGACCTGCGCGCCGGAGGCGACTCGCTCGACTGGTTCTATCTGAGCCCCGCCGGCGGCTTCGGCGCCTGGGCCCCGGGCGAGCACACCGGCACGTTCCGGCTCGGCGGTGACGTCCTGCTCGTCGACGCGCAGGGCAACTCGGAAATCTCGGGCGCGGACTACGCCCACGCGTTCGTCGATGAGATCGAGCAGCCCGCGCACCGGCGTCAACGCTTCTCCGTCGCCTACTGACCACGAAGTCGTGCGAAGATCTGCCGCGTCTTCGCGGCATCGGGCACCTTCGGCGGGCCGGAGATCTACGCTGACCCGTGGCGAGTAAGGACAGCGCGATCATGGCGCACTGGGACGCGACCGCCTCGGCCGAGGTTCCTCACCACAGTCGCCTTCTGATCGGCACCCGCCCGGTGGACGTGGCTCGAGCCACGTCCACCGGGCGGCCCCTTCACCTCGAAAGGAAACCGACATCATGACCACCACCCCCGTCATTGCCGTCACCGGAGCCACCGGCAACATCGGCCGCGCGGTCACCGGTCACCTCGCAGACTCGGGTGCCCGCCTGCGCCTGGTGGTGCGCGACCCGGACCGCACCCCCACCGGCATCGGCGACGTGGCACAGGCCACCTTCGGTGACCTCGACGCCGCAACCGCCGCGCTGCGCGGGGCGGACGTGCTGTTCATGGTCTCGGCAGCCGAGAGCGAGGACCGGCTCGCCCAACACCGGACATTCCTCGACGCAGCAGCCGCCGCCGGCGTGCAGCACGTGGTCTACACCTCGTTCCTCGGGGCGTCCCCGGACGCCACATTCACTCTGGCGCGCGACCACTGGGCCACAGAACAACACCTGCGCACCTCCGGCATGGCATGGACACTGCTGCGCGACTCGTTCTACCTCGACTTTCTCCCCACCCTCGCCGGCGACGACGGAGTCATCCGCGGACCGGCTGCCGACGGCAGGGTAGGTGCTGTGGCGCGCGCGGACGTCGCCCGTAGCGCCGCCGCCGTCCTATCGAATCCCGACGCGCACGCGGGACACACCTACGATCTGACCGGGCCTCAAGCCCTGACCCTCATCGAGGTTGCACGCATCGTCACCGAAGTGACGGGGCGAGCCACCACCTACCAAGAAGAATCGGTCGAACAGGCGTACGCGTCCCGCCGGCCCTACGGCGTCCCCGAATGGCAACTCGACGCCTGGGTATCCACCTACACCGCGATCGCCGCCGGCGAGCTCGCGCCGCTGACCGACACCGTCGAGCACCTGACCGGCAGCGCACCGATCGGCCTTGCCGACCTGCTGCGTCGGTCGTAAGCACCAGGCCCCACGGGCGGCCTACCGAGCACCCAGCACTCGGCGGCGAAGCCTTCCTCGGCGCCGAGTTCGATTGGGTACGACAGCTCCAGACCATCGACGTTCACACGTAGCCCATCCTCCTCTTCCCGCGCGTATTCCAGTCATCCGCGCGCGCAATTGCAGTCGCGGATGACTGGGATCATCGCGGGAACACTTTGTACGGCAGCGCAGCGATCAGCCCTTACCGACCCGCTGCGCCATCAGCCCCCACCGACTCCGACGACACACGGGGCTTCAGTTGCGGTGTCATGATCTCGACACGCTGCCGAGTACGCCCGGACAGCCGCTCCCGAAGGAGTGCGACGGCCAGCCGGCCCATCCGATTGCGCGGCTGGTCGATGCTCGTGAGGGTCGGCCGCATCGCCGACGCGATGGCGGAATTGTTGTAGCCGACGAGTGCGAGGTCGCCCGGAACACGGAGTCCGGCATCGAGGGCCGCTCCGAGAATGCCGATCGCCGTCTCGTCGGTGGACACGAACAACGCGGTGGGGCGATGTGATCGCGGCTCGCTCAGCACGGCATCCACGACACGTCGGGCGAAGGCCGGATCGCGGCGAACCGACCCGGTCGCCGTCCAGCGATAGGAGAGCCCCAGCTCGGTCATGGTGGTCTCGTACGCGCATCCCCGAGCGCGGACGGCGGCACGGGTCGAGGTCGCGACAAACCCGATGCGGCGATGGCCGGCCCGAGCGAGATGCTCGACGGCGAGGCGGCCCCCGAGTTCGTCGTCGTTGCGGACGACGTCGACGAGGTCTCCGGCATCGTCAGGCCGCCCCACCACGATCACCGGTCGCTTTCGCGCAGCGGAATCCAGTTGTGCACGCCGAACGCGGGAGGACACCACGATCAGTCCGTCGACACCCAGCCGGAGCATCCGATCCACACCACGTTCGAGCTGCCCGGAATCCCGGCGACCGTGCGCGAGAAGCACTCCGTACCCCGATTCGGCCACTTCGTCCTCCACGCCGGTGACGACGTCGATGTTGTAGGCGCTGGAGACGTCCGTGGCCACGACCCCGATCAACTGGGTGCGTCCACTGACGAGTGAGCGTGCCCAGGTGTTGGAGATGTATCCGAGGTCGTCGGCAACCCGCAGGATCCGATCTCGGGACGCGTCGCTGACCCCCGGCTTCCCGGACAGGGCCAACGACACCAACGATTTCGACACCCCCGCTGCACGGGCTATGTCGATGATGGTCGGGCGGAGAGAACCGGTGTCGGGTGGCGGCACGTCTTCTCTTCTACCACGGTTCGGTGTCCGTTCCGGATCTGCGACAAGCACCTCGACCGAGCTGCGACTGGAACGTTCCCGATCTTCACATCTGGAACGTTCCAGTCGTTCATCTGCGCGCCACCTCCAGGTCAGAACCAGTCCTTACCGTCAGCCGCATCGACACACCTGATCGCCGGAAGGCCCCTCCATTCATGACCCGGATTCTCCCTGCAGCGCCTGCCGACTCGCCCGTGACACCGTCAGCACTGCTGCGCACGCCGCACGCCCTGCTCCTCGACTTCGGTGGCGTCGTCTTCGAGACCTCGAAGCGTCCCGGAGGCAAACAGGAACTGGCGCGCCTGTACTGGGGCCTGTTGGAGCGAGCGGGCTTCGAAGTTCCCCACGAGCGACTCATCGCGTCCGTCGAAGCGGGCCTGACCGCGCTGAAACACTGGAAAAATGCCTCGAGCCGCCGATTGGAACCCGTCGAACTGACTCACCGGCAGGTGATCACCGATTTCATGGTCTCCGACCTGCCTGAAGGACCCCGAGAGTTCCTGGCCTCCCGCGCCCGCGAACTGGTCCGGGCGCAGAACCGGGTGATCTCGGATCACCACCTGCGCCCGGGTGTACCGGAACTCCTGTCCCGGTGCCGACAGCAGGGGGTGCAGCTGGGCATCGTCTCCAACGCCCATTCCGGCGCCTCACACCGGGAGATCCTGGCCGAACACGGACTGGCCGACGTCTTCGGCGTGCAGATCTACTCCGACGAAGTCGGTATCCGCAAGCCGCACCCCGACATGCTGACCCTCGCCGCGGACGCCCTGGGTGTGAGCACGGGTGAGTGCTGGTATGTCGGCGACACACAGGACCGCGACGTGGTGGCGGGGCGCCGCGCCGGAGCCGGAGCAGTCGTCGTCACGCGGTGCCATCACACCGACTTCCCGCCGTTCGCCGTACACGACCGGGCCGACGCTGTGCTGGACACACCCGCACAGCTACTGGAGATCCTCGACAAGTCCGAGCCCCGAGCCGCACGCTCGGAGGTAGGGCGTCCACGGCGTGTGACGGCGGATTCGGGCGCTGCATTGCTGATCGATCACGGCGGCGTGATCTCGCACGCCGAACCCGACCCCGAAGCACGCGCGAGGTTCATCGACAGGTTGGCGGGACTCCTCGGTCCCAGTGTGGGAGAGAAATCCTCCGCCGAAGTCGCCGAGCAGATCCTGCAGCGAGCACTCGCGGCGAACCGACGCCGGAAGGCGGAACAGACCGGGCACGCGGAGATCGACCCCGTGACATTCTGGGCCCGGTTCGGCGGTGAGGGACAGTCGGCACGAACCGTCGCCCTGCTGCGTTCGGAAGCATCGGCACTCATGGCGGCGTGGGGGTCGGCCAAGTCCCGTCGCACGATGCGCCGCGGCGTCGACGAACTGCTCAGATGGTGTGTCGCGCACCAGCACCGGGTGGTGGTGGTCTCCAATACCGTCTCCGGCGACTCGGTGCGGGCGCAACTGGATCGCCACCGTCTGACCGACCTGGTGACCGCGGTGGTTGCCTCCGACGAATTCGGCACACGCAAACCCGACCCCGGCATCATCCGGGCCGGACTCGCGATCGCCCGCGCAGACCCCGCCCGCACCTGGTTCCTCGGCGACAAACCGGTCAACGACGCCGCAGGCGCGGCCGCGTGCGGCATCGCGCATCGCGTACTCGTGCGCGGCGGCAGCACCGACGAACACGCACTGCAACACGCCCTCACCGAGGGCGTGGCCACCGCGGTCGTCACCGAACCCGGTGACGCACTGCCCCTGATCACCGCCCATTCCTGACCGCCATTTCTCGCACCTCGACCATTCCAGGAGCAACCATGTCCACCGACTATCAGCGTGCCGGGGCCGTGCGCGGGCCCAGCGGCGTCGGCCGATTCGAGCTGAACCCACCTCAGAAACTCATGATCTTCGTGCTCTCGATGGCCATGTTCGGGTTGTCGAACATCCTGCTGGAGATCATCCCCGACGTCACGATCGGGCCCGTCGACTTCTCGGTGGCCTACTTCGTGTTCATCCCCCTGGCGCTGGCAGCGCTGCTCAGCCCGTTCTGGGTCGCCCTGGGCGCCCCGCTCGGTGAGATCGTCTTCACCGATCTGCTCATGGGTGACTTCTCCGGACTGAGCGAGGTCGAGGGATACCTTCAGATGTTCCTGGCGATCTTCATCGCCGGGTCGGTGATCCGTAACCCGAACAACCGGATCCAGATCGCCACGGGAGCGATCCTGCTGGTTTTCATCGACAAACTGCTCTCCGCGGTGGTGGACCTCAGCAAGGTCTGGATCGGTGTGGAAGACGCCGAGTTCGTCGAGGGTCTGCCTGAATCCATGCTGCTTCTCGAAGGAATCGGATTCGGCACCGACCTGATCATCTCCGGCATCGTGTTCGGGGCGATACCCGCGATGTGGCTTGTCCCGGCACTGCACGGCCGTATCGAACCGTTGATGGGCTTGCGCCCGCGAGTGCCGGGCGAGCCCTTCCCCGGCCAGGCGCCCCGCTCCGGCCTGTTCGTCGGCGCCGCGCTACTCATGTCGATCGCGTCGTTCTTCTTCGCCTTCCTCGAGGCGTGGGATGTGGGCATCGGCTCGTTCGAACCCGACTTCGTCGACCAGTACGGCCCGGGGTTCCTGTGGATCTCGGTGGCGGCACTCCTGGTTGTTCTCACTCTGGCCATCGTGTTCTTCCGCGCCGCGCAGAAGAAAGCCGCGCACAGAGACGACCACGTCTCCACCACTTCCGACGGCATCACGGATCCTGGAGCCCGCCCGTGACCACCGACCCCGTGATCCGCCTCCAGGACGTCTCCTTCCGCTATCCGGGCACCACACAGGACACCTTGCGGAACGTGAACCTGAGCATCGCGGCCGGAGACTTCGTGAGCATCGTCGGTGGCAACGGCTCGGCCAAGACCACCCTGTGCAAGACCTTCAACGGTCTCGTTCCCCACTACTGGTCCGGCGAATTCGCCGGAACGGCCGAGGTCTGCGGCATCGACACCTACACCTCGACCGTCGCCGAACTGTCCAGCCGTGTGGGATACGTCTACCAGGACTTCACAAACCAGCTGGTGCGGCCCACCGTGCGCGACGAGATCTCTTTCGCACCGATCAATTTCGGATTCGCCGACCACGCCGAACGCACCGCCGAAGCAATGGAGATGCTCCGCGTCACCGAGTTGGCCGACCGGTACGTCTGGCAGCTCTCGGGCGGTCAGGCACATCTGACCGCGTTGGCGTCGGTCCTGGCCATGCGCCCGGAGATCATCGTCGTGGACGAGCCGGTGGCCGAAGTGGACCCTGCTCGAGCCCTGGAGATCTATCAGCGCCTCGAAGTCCTCAACGAGCAGTACGGCATCACCGTCGTCACCATCGAGCATCACGCCGAGTTCATCGCGCGCTTCGCCCGCTCGGTGATTCTGATGGACCGAGGCAGCCCGGTGTGGCACCTCCAGACTCAGGACGCCGTCAATCGCTCGGCCGAACTCGCCGAGCACGGAATCCCCGCACCCCAGGTCGTCCAGGCGGCTCAGTCGCTCGGGCACCTCCATGCACCGCGCACGGTCGTCGCCGCAGCAGAACTTCTCGGACCCGCACCGCATCCCGCCGTACCTCACCCACCTGCACCTGGCCGGTCGGCACCCGAGACCACCGCGAAGCCCGAGATCACCGCGCAGCCTGACATCGTCGCCCGGACCGACCGGGTCCGGCACAGCTATCGCACCGTGACCGCCGGGCTCCAGACGGTGCTCGACGGAATCGATCTCACTATCGGGCGCGGCGACCGAGTCGCCCTCGTCGGCGGTAACGGCTCCGGCAAGACCACCCTGCTGAAGCTGCTGGCCGGGATCATGGTTCCCCGTGGAGGTGCGGTCACGGTCGACGGAATCGATACCCGCACCCGCTCGGCGTCCCGGCTCTCCGACCATGTCGCCTATCTGTGGCAGCACCCCCAGCAGATGTTCCTGCGGGAATCCGTCCGCTCCGACATCGCGCTCTTCCCCCGGGGACGCGGCGTCGCGGACTGGGCCGAACTCGTGGACCGGACATTGGACAAGGTCCGTCTCACCGATTTCGCCGACCGCGACGGACGCACGCTGTCGGGAGGTCAGCAGCGTCGCGCCACCCTGGCGATCGGGCTGGCCATGCGCCCGACGCTACTGCTCCTGGACGAGCCCACCGCGTCCCTGGACATCGCCAGCCGCGACGCGGTGATCGCGATGCTCGACGAACTCTCCGACACGATCGCCGCCTCCGTCATCGCCACCCACGACATGACCCTGGTCGCCGAATGGGCGAACCGTGTCGTCGTGCTGAGCCACGGCACCGTCGCCGCCGACCTGTCACCTCGGGATTTGTTCGACCGACCCGCCCTGCTCGCCGACGCCAACCTCGTCCCTCCGCAGATCACCGCGCTGGGACGGGCGGTCGGGATGGCGCCCGCGCCCCTGAGCGTCGAGGAGTTCACCGCCCGATTCGCCGCGCCTGCCGGTGCCCTCGTCAACCAAGGAGCCTATTGATGGCACGGAAGCAACGTGACGTCCTCAGCGTGGAGTGGGTCAAACTCGAACTCATCCGCGCCGCCTACGCCACCCGCGGTGGGCTCTTTTCCACCATGGACCCCCGCGCGGTGCTGGGCTGGTATCTGATTCTCGCGATCGCACCCTGGTTCACCCACAACCTGACCGTCCTGGCGATCTTCTTCGTCATGGGCGCGGCCGCTGTCGTCCTCGCCCGAGTCGGGCCGCTTCTCCTGGGCCTGTTCGTGTTCGGGCTGCTCATGGAAACGGTCTACATCGTCTTGGCCGCCCTCATGTTCGGAGGAAACTTCGACACTGTCCTCGCCTTGACCGAGTTCACCCTCAAACTCGGCGCGATCTCCATGGCCTCCATGGCCGCGTTCGTCTCCCTGGACCCCGAGAAGCTCTCCGACGCACTACTGTCGCTGAAAGCCCCGCCCCTGCTGGCCTTCGCCGTCAGCTACGGGTACCGCATGCTCCCGATCCTCGTCGAGGAGTTCAACACCGTCTTCGACAACTATCGCCTGCGCTCCGCGCCTCCGCGCAACGCCGGCCCGCTGCGTGTCCGGCATCTCACCCACTGGGTGAAGATGGTCGTGCTGTCCTTCTACCCGATCTTTCTCAACACGGCGCAATCCGTGCGCACCACCGTCGAAGCACTCGAAACCCGTGGCTTCACCTACGCGACGATCGATCGGCGCGGCCGCGACATCCGCCTCGCCTACCTGAAGATCACCCCGCGTGATCTCACCGTCATCGTGGTCACCCTCGCCCTCGCCGCCGCGGCCTTCTGGGCGGGAAGCAGCTGGCCTCTGTACCGGCACGACCTCGTCCCGTAACCGAAACGGGTGAGAGCCGGGCCGTATCCGCACCGGGTTCGGTACCGCCCGTCAACCCAGGATGCCGCGCTCGTACGCGACTGCCACTGCCGCCGCACGATCGGCCACGTTCAGCTTCCCGAAGATGTGTGCCAGATGAGTCTTGACCGTCGCTTCGCTGATGAACAATTCCCGCGCAATCTCACGGTTGGGTGTGCCCTTCGCAACGAGCACCAACACCTCGCGTTCACGCGCACTGAGCGACCGTGGGGTGTCCGCTCCGCGCACCCGGGACATCAGACGCGACGCCACCACCGGCGAGAGCACCGTGCACCCCGCCGCGGCTGCGCGCACCGCCTCGAACAGTTCGTCGCGCGGGGCGTCCTTGAGCAAATACCCGGTCGCGCCCGCTTCGATCGCGGGGATCGTGTCGGTATCCGTGTCGTAGGTGGTGAGCACCAGCACCCGGCTGCGGAGTTGCCTGGACGTGAGTTCGGCGATCGCGTCGACACCTCCGCCTCGCGGCATCCGCAGGTCCATCAGCACCACGTCGGGATCGAGCCGAGTCACGAGCGCCACCGCTTCACGTCCGTCCCCCGCTTCACCGACAACCGTGAACTCACCCGAGGCCGCGAACATTCCACGCAGGCCATCGCGAACCACGGGATGGTCGTCGACGATCAGCACCGTGATCCCCGGTCCATCGCTGTTCACGACACCGACCCCACCAGCGGCACCCGCACCGACACCGCTGTTCCGGCACCGATTTCGGACTCGACATCCATGACGCCGGCGATGCGGGCGACACGCGAGCACATGCCTCTCAACCCGAATCCGTCCACCGGCGTCGCCGTCGGATCGAAACCGCATCCGTCGTCGCGGACATCGACACTGATCTCATCGTCCATGTAGGACACTGTGACACCGACGCGCTGTGCCGACGCGTGCTTGGCGACGTTCGCAAGCGCTTCCTGAGTGATGCGCAACAACGTTACGGCGATGTCGTCGTGCAACGGTTCTGCGTTCCCCGTCACAGTGAAGTCCGCCCGGATCCCGTGCTCGGCCGACCAGCGAGTCACCGAATCTGCCAACACCGATTCGAGTGTGCCGTGTTCGAGCGCTGCCGGCGCGAGATTGTGCACCGAGCGGCGTGCCTCACCGAGGCTGCGTCGTGCAAGACCTGCAGCCTCGGCCACATGATGTCTCGCCGCTGCCGGATCCGGGCTGTCGCCGGCGGCTTGCAGTTGCGTGACGATACCGGCGAGGCTCTGCGCCAAGGTGTCGTGGATCTCTGCGGCCAGCCGGCGGCGCTCATCGTCGATACCGGCCTCACGGGCATGCTTCACCAACTGAGCGTGCAGTACTTGATTCTCCGAAAGCGCCTTCTCGAGACGGCAATTCGCTCGTTCGAGTTCGTCGATCGCGTCGATTCGTTCCTTCGTCCTGCGTTCGTCACGTTCGCCGATCCCGTACATCACCATCGCGATCACCGCGTTGAGCATGAACACCGCGCCGAACAGGAGCCACGTCGCCGGAGTTCGAGGGGGAAGTCCCCCCGCCTGCGAACCTGCCACCGTAACTGCTGTCGCGACGATCCCGAGCCGAGCCCACCGATCGGGAAGCAACCACGGTGCGTCGAAATAACCCATGACGGCATAGATCGCGAAAAACGGGTTGAACCAACTCAGCGCAAACGCCATGAGAGATCGGAAAACGAAATAGGCGGGCGCGCCTTCCGTGCCGTCGAGGAATCTCCGTACGTCCACGCCCGCGCACACGGCGACCATCAGCGACGCCGGGATCCATTCGCCGGGTGCCATCAGTAGCGGCGTCGACACTGCGGACAGAGCCGTCCCGACGACGAGCAGTACCGACGGACCCCAGCGATGGAACCTGCCCAGGGCAGTGTCGCCCACCCCGGACTGGGATGTCGTCCCGGCCTCCAACTCGGTCACATGATCCAGCATGGCGGGCCGTCGCCGTCACTGCCAACGGAACCAGCGGATCGCAGCGGCCGTGAGCACTACCGCCCACGCGGTGACTACGGCCAGCCCGCTCCAGGCAGGCCAGTCGCCCGCCGCAGCCTGGTCCAGAATCTGCGCCGCCGCACCGAAGGGGGTGAGTTCGACGATCCGCTGCAGCAAGTCCGGCATCGCCTGCACCGGAAGCCACACCCCCGCACAGAACATCATCGGGAAGAACACGATCGTGCCCAGCGTCTGCGCGGTGCGCTGCGACGGCGACACCGCCGAGATCGCGGCACCGAGGCTCAACGCCGCAGCGAGGGTCACGAGCACCGAGAGTGCGTACCCCCACGGCTGCGCGGGAAAGGCCACGCCGAACACGACACGGCCGACAACCAGCGCGAGAACCATCGACACCGCGACAGCCACGGCATGCACGATGATCTGTGCCATCAGCAAATTCGCCGGGCGGGCCGGTGTCACGGCCAGCCTGCGGAGGATGCCCTGTTCACGGTACGCCGACAACACCGTGGGCATCGTTTGAATACCGGCCACGATCATTGCCAGCAGCAACGCTATCGGCACATACAGATCGATCACCCGCAGCCCACCGAGGTTGGGGTCAGCTTCCCGGAACGACGGGATCAGACCGAGAATCGTCAGGAGCAGCACGGGGAAGACGAGAATCCAGAACAGCGAGCCGGGCTGTCTCACGAAGAGTCTCGCCTCGGTACGCAGGACCGCAATCGCAGGGTTCGTCGTCGTCTTGTTCATGAGCGAGGTGGTCATGATGCGCCTTCCGATCCGGTGATGTTCAGGTAGGCGTCGTCGAGTGTGGCATCGGCGATACGGAGCCGTTCGGCAGTGAGTCCCGCCTCGGAGAGTGCGGAGAGGACGGACTCGACAGACTCCTCGCCGCCCTCCACCACCACCCGATCATGGTCGGTGCGCACTGCGGCGACGCCGGGCAACAACTCGAACCTGCGTACGTCGCAGGGACCCGACGGACGGAACGAGACGACAACGGCGGTGGACGTCCTACCGATCAGTTCCGTGGGTGTGCCCTGCGCTTCGATCCGGCCCGAGCGGAAGACGGCGACCCGGTCGCACAGCCTCTGGGCTTCCTCCATGAAGTGTGTGACCAACAGGACGGTGACACCGGTGTCGCGAATCTCCTCGATCAACTCCCAGGTGTCGCGGCGGCCGCGCGGATCGAGGCCGGTGGTGAGCTCATCGAGCACCACCACGCGGGGTGTCCCGATGAGCGCCAGAGCGATGAACAGGCGCTGTTTCTGACCTCCCGACAGTTTCGCGAACTGGGTGCGGAGCAGTGCTCCGAGTCCGAGACGTTCGGCAAGGGCGTTGCCATCGGCCGGGCGCGCATAGAACGCTGCATACAGATCGAGGGCCTCGCGCACAGTCAATTTCGGTTGTAACTGGCTTTCCTGCAGCTGTGTGCCGAGCACTTCCGTCACGGCACGATGATCACCGATCGGATCGAGCCCGGCGACGCGGACGACGCCGGAGTCGGGTGTGCGCAATCCGGAGATGCATTCGACCGTCGTGGTTTTCCCTGCGCCGTTGGGTCCGAGAATTCCGAAGATCTCTCCCTCGTCGATATGGAAATTGACGCCGTCGACGACGGTGCGATCACCGTACGACTTGTACAGGTCGGTGACTTCTACAATTGGCATGTGTCGAGCGTGCCTGCCGGACCGGGTCGGCACATCGACCGAGTGGGTCGGGTCGCCATCAGCCGATCGGATGATGCGCCGCCAGGCATCCTCATCTCGAGTCGATGATCTCGGCAAGAACCGCTCCGGTACGCAACAGCACAAGTGTTCGCGCGGCGAGCTCGTCGACCCGTGAGTCCAGGGTTTTCAGCGACACATCGAGGTCTCGGAGTCCGCGGAGAGCGGTGAGGGTTCGATGGATGTCGGGAATCCGATAGCCGGCTGCCCGCAAGGCCGCGACGATGCGCGCCTCGCGGATCGCCGCGAGCGGGTAGCGACGAGCAGATCCCGCGTTCGTGATCACCCGATCCGGCGTCACCAACCCCGCCTTCTCCCAGAAGCGCAGCGTCGAGGCTCGAACCCCGAGCGCACCACCGAGTTCGGTGATGGTCATCGCGTCATCCTCCGTGGGCTCTGCCTCACCCGTCGCTTCCGCGCGGATGGTAAGCAGTGCCCGTCGTGCTTCGAGCGTTCGTTCGCGCTCCCGAGCGAGTTCGATGTGGAGTGACGCCACCAGTGCGACCGCCTCATCGGACGCGAGTACCCGAATCTCCCGCATGACTCGCCGGGCTTCCACCGCGCCGACAGCACGAGCGAGGTCGCGGTAGGCGCGCAGATCGCGAACGTGCAGCGTGGAGAATACGCGGTACCCGTTGGGTTTTCGAGGAGCAGTCTCGACGACGCCGTGCGCCTCGAGGTCCCGGATCTGCTGTGCCGAGTAGCCGGTCGCGGCGGACACAGCAGCGGTGCTCAGCTCGGCGGCATCGCCGTGGACCATTGCCGAACCCTCCATAAGCACTTCAACCTCACACTTGAACCATGAGTATGGAGCAGATTCTCGAGACAATGCGCGGCTTCGACGGGGTCGTCGAGCTCGCACCCGCCGACGGTAGTGAGTTCCCGGAGGTCGCATGGGGCGATCATTTCTTCTACTACGCCCCCGACGGGCAGATCCCGCAGCGGGGTCAGCCGTTCGCGACCATCGTGACGAAGGACTACCCCGACGACACCGAGTCCGAATTGACCCCGCCGTACCGGTGGCGCCTGAACATCCACGTCGGCCGAGCGAGGTTTGCCGAACTCACCGGGGAGGAGCCGCGGGCGGCGGGAACCCTGTGGGACTTCAGTGAAGCCGACACCGTTCTTCCTCATCCCGTCTATCGGGCTCAGGGATGGGTCGCGATCGTCAACCCCGGCGCACGGACGTCGGCCGCCGCACTCACGCTTCTCCGCGACGCTCACGAGGACGCGCGACGACGCGCAACCCGCCGGGAGAACGCGTGACCGCTCACCTGCGAAGCGCCGCCCCGACCTCGCTGATCGCGTCCGCCAGCATCGACTCGTATTCGTCGAGGTCAGGCACCACCCGCGGACTCGCGTTGATTCCGATCGTGACGGTGTCGCCGAGTCCGTATACGCCGTGGGTCAGTGCCATCACCGGCGACAGCCCTGGAAATCCCGCGCTGAACACGACCGGGGCACCCGCGAGTTCGAGGTCCGCGGGGCCGCGATTCACGCTCGAGACCACCGTGTTCCCGGTGACGGTCGCGGGTATCTCGTGCAGCGAGTACCGGTCTATCCCGAACTTCAGCAGCGGTGCCGGAACGAACTCGTCGGCCGAATCACGTTGTGCCAAAAGTCGGCTCGAGAGCCGAGCGCGTCGGACCGCAACGTCGTCGGCGATCCGTGCGGCCCGCACGCGCAGGTCCGGTTCGGTCACGAACAGGTCGACACCGGCGTTGCGATAGTTGTTTCGCGCTCGTCCTGACGCATCGGTGGCGAAGGTGACCTCTGCACCGAGCCGGACCGGTACGTCTTCTCCGCGCGCCGCCAGGAAGCGAGGCAGTGCCACGGAGATCGCGGTGAGCGCCGACACCGTGACGGTGACGCCACCACCGCGGAATGCCTCTGCAGAACGCACCACCATGCGCACTGCCCGTTCGTCTCCGGGATCGGTATTGACACCGACGAGAGGACATCCTGCGGCCGGCGCGGGAATCTCTCCAGCGGTTGT
Organism: Rhodococcus ruitaii; assembly: GCF_055230935.1. Taxonomy (NCBI): domain Bacteria; kingdom Bacillati; phylum Actinomycetota; class Actinomycetes; order Mycobacteriales; family Nocardiaceae; genus Rhodococcus; species Rhodococcus ruitaii. The sequence continues at coordinate 143,344 of NZ_JBUYWC010000012.1, forward strand.
CGCGTCGGTCAGCGCCCGATCGGCGGCAGCAGCCCTGCGCCCGGCCGCGACGAGTCGCGCGAACTGGACCGGAAACCGGAGCAACCGCGCCAGCATCGTCGGCATCGAGACCGGTTCCGGAGCCGACGAGCGCGGTGGTTCCATCGTGCCGAACAACGCGCGCACCAGTTCCGTCGCCCGAGCGCCGTCGGCGAATGCGTGCGACACCTGGAACACCACGACGGTGGCGGGCCCGTCACAGCGAGGAGCGTCGCGAACACCGGCGAAGACGTGCAGTCGCCACGGACTCATCCGGGCATCGAGCGACGTGGACACGAGCATTCCGAGAGCCGACTGCAACCCAGCCCACGAGGTGTCTGTGAGGCGGTGCTCGACGACCTGGTCGTCGCCGTACTCGCGCGGCTCCCAGTACGGATAGTCGAGGTTGCCCGGGACGGCGCGGATCCTGCACCCGAGATCCCCGATCCGCTCGACGCGGTGACGGACAGCAGAGCGCACCGCGCCGGCGTCGACCTCGCCCGCGAAGCAGTACACCAGGAACTGGTCGCTGCGAATCCGGTCGGCGAGCCAGTACATCTGCGCGTCGGAGGCGGTGAGCTGCACGTGTGCCAGCGTACTGACCGACCACCCCACGCTGAGCGAATGTATCGTTCGCCTCGATCAACAGAGCCAGGGATACATTCGCTCACACCCGGAAACAGGTAGTCCTCTGACTGGTCGGGGTGCCAGAGCCACTGCAGGTAGAAATAGGTACATGAGCAACACCACCACCGACCCGTACCTCTGGCTCGAGGACGTCACCGGAGACAAGCAACTCGACTGGGTGCGGGCCCGCAACGACCGCACCGTCGACACCTACACCCGCACCGACGACTTCGCGACACTGGAGACTCGTATCCGGGAAGTCCTCGACACCGACGCACGCATCCCCTACGCGCGACGCCGTGGCCGGTATCTCTACAACTACTGGCGCGACGCCGAGCACGTGCGCGGTCTGTGGCGACGCACCACGCTCGACCAGTACGTGCTCGACGATCCCGAGTGGGATGTACTCGTAGATCTCGATGCCGTGGCGGCACAAGAGGGCGAGAACTGGGTGTGGTCCGGTGCGCAGGTGCTGCGCCCCGACCAGAACCGCGCGCTCATCAGCCTGTCGCGTGGCGGCGCGGACGCGACCGTAACCCGCGAGTTCGACCTGGTCACGCGCGCCTTCGTGTCGGGCCCGAACAGCTTCGAACTTCCCGAAGCGAAGACCGACATCAGCTGGATCGATGTCGACACCGTGTTCGTCGGCACCGATTTCGGCGACGGCTCCCTGACCGATTCGGGCTACCCGCGGATTGCGAAGCGCTGGCGCCGCGGCACCCTGATCGAAGACGCCGAGACGGTGTTCGAAGGCGAGGCGACCGACGTCGCGGTCGGCGCCGGCTACGACAGCACCCCCGGGTACGAACGCAGCTTCGTCGACCGCGCCATCGACTTCTACGCCACGTACCAGTACGAACTGAATCCCGACGGCACCCTGGTCAAGCTCGACGTCCCCGACGACGCACGGGTCAGCGTCTACCGCGACCACATGCTCGTCCGGCCTCGCTCGGAGTGGCTCGGCCATCCCGCGGGTTCCCTGCTCGCGACCGACTACCCGTCGTTTCTCGCGGGCTCGCGCGACATGACGGTGCTGTTCACTCCCGACGAGCACACGTCGCTCGAGCAGTACACCTGGACGCAGAATCACCTCTTGATGGTCACACTGCGCGACGTCCAGACCCGCATGCGCGTCCTCACCCCGGGCCCCGACGGGTGGGCCGACGAGGAACTCGACGGACTCCCGGACGCGACGTCGACGTCCATCATCGACGTCGACCCACGCGAGAGCGACGAGTTCTTCCTCAATTCGAGCGGATTCACGATTCCTGCGACCCTGCTGTCGGGCACGGTCGGCCGACCACTCGACTCGATCAAGCAGGCCCCGTCGTTCTTCGATTCCGACGCCATCACCGTCACACAGCATTTCGCGACCTCCGACGACGGCACACGGGTCCCCTACTTCGTCGTCGGCAGCCGTACGGATACGGCATCACCGACGCTTCTGTACGGGTACGGCGGATTCGAGAACTCGATGGTCCCGGCCTACAGCGGCGGTGTGGGTCGCGCGTGGCTCGAGAGCGGGAACACCTACGTGATCGCAAACATTCGTGGCGGCGGTGAGTACGGGCCCGCCTGGCACACACAGGCGTTGAAGGCGAACCGCCACAAGGTGTTCGAAGACTTCGCTACGGTGGCGAAAGACCTTGTTGCGCGAGGCATCACGACGACCGAACAACTCGGGGTCCAGGGCGGAAGCAACGGTGGCCTACTGATGGGAGTGATGCTCACCCGCTACCCACAGTTGTTCGGCGCGATCGTGTGCCAGGTACCGCTGCTGGACATGAAGCGCTATCATCTGCTGCTCGCCGGCGCGTCGTGGATGGCGGAGTATGGCGACCCCGACAACCCGGACGAATGGAGGTTCCTGTCCGAGTACTCGCCGTACCAGAACACCGACCCCGATGCGACGTACCCCCCGATCCTGATCACGACGTCCACCCGCGACGACCGTGTGCACCCGGGGCACGCCCGCAAGATGGTCGCGCGGCTCGAGGAACAAGGACATGAAGTCTGGTACTACGAGAACATCGAGGGCGGGCACGGCGGTGCCGCCGACAACGCGCAGGCCGCGTTCAAATCGGCACTGACCTTCACGTTCCTCACCTCCAAGCTGTAGCAACAGTGTGGATCCGAGCCCGGTTTCCGGGCTCGGATCCACACTCTTTCTCACCGGTCGCGCAGCCAGGAGACGACACGCTCGACGGTGTCGTCGTGCCGTCAGGAAGCTGGATCGGTACGGTCTCCACCAATTCAGACTAGGCCCGAATCACTTTCCCGGTCAGCAGAGCGAGGTGCCATGACTCCGAATCCTGCGGCGTCGAGCGCGCCCTCGGTGAGCGTCCGCCCCAGGGCGATCATGTCGACGGCCTTGTGGAAGTCGAGACTGCGGCACGCTGTGCGAGGGACCTCGACCAGCACGTCCGGCGGATACGCCGCAAGCTGGTGGCGAGCCAGAGCCGATTGCATGATGTCGAGGGAACGGTTCATCACTGCAACCCGGCTGAACTTCGGAGCCGAAACCCCTTCGTGGCCGCCGTTGATGTCGGCGTCGTCTACCGAGTCGGCGCCGAGATCATCGCGGCCGAGTTGTTCGTCGGCCGCTCCCGTCCCGAACCTGCCGACGACCGAACGGACGATGTCGCTGTCGAGCAGCAGCGACGCCGACCGCCGGAAGCGCCCGACCCATTCCTCCGCAGGCCGCGGTTCCGCACTCGCATTTTCCGGCGCATATGTCCGACCGCGTTCTTCGGCCCCGAGACTGATCCCGATCGTCAGATCAGACGACATACCGACCGTTGGAGCGACCGGCAGCGGAGCGAGCGTGCCACCGTCGGTGAGGACACGTCCGTTGAGAACATAGGGAGTGATGACACCCGGGATCGCGATCGACGCGCGGATCGCGACGTCGACCGGTCCTCGCTGAAACCACACCGGACGACCTGCCGCCAAGTCGGTCGCCACAGCGGTGAACGGAATCGGGAGATCTTCGATGACGACATCCCCGATGAGATCGCGCACTTTGTTGAGAACTCTCTCTGCGTGGATCACTCCCGGCGACGTGACCGACACATCCAGCAACCGGACGACGTCGAGCTGGGTGAGGCCTTCAGCCCACTGGGTGTAGTCATCGAGCTTCCCCGCGGCGTAGACACCACCCACGAGGGCACCCATCGACGAACCGGCAATACCTACGATCCGCAACCCACGCTCTTCGAGGACCTGAATCGCCCCGATGTGTGCGTAGCCACGGGCTCCCCCGCTACCGAGTGCAAGTGCGACGCGCGTCCGATCGGCCATGGTTCCGATCGTGCCACGCCACGACGACACCGGCATGAGGCAGCCGGTCCGCAATATCCAGCGCAGCGGGGGCCTACCGGGCTACCCTGACACGATGATCAGGCTGCTTGCCACCATCGTCGTTGCGTTGATCGCCAATGCGATTGCTCTGATAGTCGGCGCCTGGATCCTTCCCGGCATGACGCTCGACTCGTTCGCGTTCGTCATCGCCGTCGTGATCTTCACCGTCTCCACGATTCTACTCGACCCCTTGATCCGCCAGATTGCGATGACGAAAACACCGGTGCTCATCGGAAGCAGCGCGCTGGTCTCGACACTGCTCGCGCTCATCGTCACCGCGGTCGTGAGTGACGGTCTGCGGATAGACGGCATCACGACCTGGATTCTCGCGACCGTCATCGTGTGGGCGATGGCGCTCGTCGCACGGCTGCTGCTTCCTTTCGTCGTCTTCAAGAAGACTCTCGCCACACGCGCCGGAAGTTGATCTCTTCCAGCCGACCCTGACGGAAAGTTCAGGGTACAGACGGGGGCTCGTCCCTGATGTGCCCGAGGCGGCCCGAAGTCCACAGTGGAGCTATCGGTTCGACAGGCCTCACACACTTCGGGAGATCCCACATGCGTAAGACCATCATGACCGCAGTTTTCGTCGGCGCTGCTGCGTTGACAATCGGAACCGGCGTCGCTGCAGCAGATTCCGCACCGAACGTCGTCGGAATGGAAGAGCACGCAGCCATGTCGACGCTCACTGCCAGCGGCACGCCCTACACTGTCACCAACCGGTCGGGGAACATCTCCGGCACGTGCGCGGTAAGCGAGCAGCGTGACCGCGGATACCGGACCGAGACAGAATCGGTCTACGACCACACCGACAACGAATGGGACCGAAAGGAAACGAAGGTGTGGCGCGGCGTCGGGTTGACCGTCGTGTGCCGCTGATCTCCTTGACCATCGACACCCCGAGACCGAATTTCGTATTCGAGATCGGGGTGTTCTGCGTTGAACGTGTCCTGCTGTCCGACACCGAGATTCACTCGTTTCTCAGCGTCGGTACGCAGCCGCACTGACACGGCGTTCCCTCTGCCGGCCGACGACACCGTCGCCGCGAATGCTGCGAACGCCACGCAGCTTCACCGAGGGCCGCGAACCGGCATCCGTCAAGTGGACCCCGAGACGAAGATCAGGGTGAAGATAGGGGCGCCACCTGATGTGCTTTCGCCCCATGAAGAGCAGGATCGAAGACATGACCTTCGAGAACAACACCCCCCGCACCTTCACCCGATCGACCAAGACACGCATGCTCGCCGGAGTATGCGGCGGAATAGCCGAATACTTCGGCATCGACGTCAACATCGTCAGGGCCGCTACCGTCGTCGCCACCTTCATCACCGGTGGTACCGCGATCCTGGTCTACCTCGCACTCTGGATGCTGATCCCCGAGTGACACGCGAATGGCCGTGGATCTCAGACAAGCGAGAACCACGGCCATTCGCCTACAGCCGGACTACAGCGAGCCCGTCAGCAACCCCGGCGCGATCGCCAGCAGCAGACCGACGAGTGAACTGATTGCTTCGAGACCTGCGGAAATACTGCCCATTTTTCCTCCAGTGTGCAGCCGGAGATCGGATACCTCCGGACATCGAACTCAGTGAGTATCAGACGATTCAGCTGAAGAACTGCGCGCTCTGCGAGAGCAGGGAGAAGATGAATCCGATGATTTCGGTGATGGTGGTGCTGCCCATGAATCCTCCTACGACACGGTGTTTGAGGTGGTGTGGCACTGGCACTTTCGAGATCACCCAGTGCCGTGGCTCACATTACGGCATGCCCTCCACTTCGTCAGCACTATCGGACAGGAACGTCCTTCAAGTTCTTATCCCAAATACTGCACACCGCAACACTATTCAAAGGACAGACGGCAAATATGACCACTCCCGACGCGGGAGCGGCCGATGCGTATTTCGTCACAACCCGATAGAGCCCGCAATCATCGGCCAGGATGCGTGCAGATCGTCTTCCCAGTAGCCCCACGAATGAGTTCCATGGGAACGGAATTCGAACGTGGCCGGGATATCGAGTTCATCGAGGCGAACAGCCAGACGCTGTGTGCACTCGTTCACCGCAGCCTCGATGACACCCCCAACCACTATCTGATTCAGGAGAAGTCCGGCATCGCCGGCTACCGAGCTGTCGCCCAGATTCTCGTGCGGACCAGGTAATCCCGTGGCCGACGAGATGTACAGATCGACCCCCCGTAGCTTCTCGGCATTCACATACGGGTCGTTCTCGGCCCAACCCGGCCCGTCGAGCGGACCCCACATGTTCTCGACATCCGCATCGCCACGACTCTCGACAACGGTACGCACATAAAGTTGCCCCAGCTCCGTACTCGTTTCGGCGCACCCACTGTATGCACCCACCGCCCGGTACAAATCCGGATCCGCGATCGCGAGACTCAACACCGACGTACCCGACATCGACAGCCCTGCAATCGCGTTCACGCCTGACGTGCCGAAATGCGCATCGATGATCGGAGGAAGTTCATCCGTGAGGAACGTCGTCCACTTGTTCCGGCCCAGCGACGGATCGTCACGCTCCCAATCGGTGTAGTACGTGAACGACCCCTCGAGCGGCGTGACGACGTTGACATTCTTGTCGGCGAAGAACCCATCGACATCGGTCCGGGCATCCCACGTGGCTTCCCCCTCACCACCCCCAGCCCCATTGAGCAGATACAGCGTCGGCCTCGGAACGCTCGTATCCGCCGGTGTCCGCACCCTCAATGGAACGACCCGATCCATCGCTGCCGAGTACACGTGCGCGACAACCGTGCGATCTCCCTCGGCCTCGATGCGAGACAGACTCGAAATAGATTCGGCCGACACTTCACTCACAGCCAGCACTGACGGCACACACATGAACGCGGCAACCGACAACGCCGCACACGTTCGCCGGAACGAGACCACCCGACCACCCTCCCGAGCCCTTGGGTACCGGCCGAGCGAACGCCGATAACGACACCCGCCCGGCCGGAGTGAAACCATTTCTACACCACGGGGCCCCGCAATGGTCACGAAACGGTCAAATACACGAAACTCGAATTTGCAGACACCAGGCAGCCGCACTTGCCGCCATCGTCACAACCCGATGGCTGCCGCCATCGTCACAACCCGATGGCTGCCGCCACCGTCACAACCCGATGGCTGCCACCACCGTCACAACCCGATGGCTGCCACCACCGTCACAACCCGATGGCTGCCGCCATCATGGGCCACGACTTGTGCAGGTCGTCCTGCCAGTAATCCCAGGAATGCGTACCGTTGCGCCATTCGAAGTGTGCGGGGATCTCCAACTCCGCGAGCCGATCTGCGAGACGCGTTGTGCAATGATGCACGGCCGCTTCGATGCTCCCACCGACGACGAGCTGACCCACGAGACCGAGCGGATCGTAGTTGATCGACCTCGAACTCAACTGATCATGCTCACCCGGAAGGCCCGTCGCTGCCGACACGTACAGCTCGACCCCACGGAGCTTCTCCGCATTGAGATACGGATCGTTCTCGATCCACCCCGGCCCGCCCACCGGGCCCCACATGTTCTCGGGGTCGCCACCTTTGACCCGCACCACAGCCTGGACGTAGGCCTGTCCGACCGGCGTGCTCGTCTCGGCGCACCCACTGTACGCACCGACAGCCCGATACAACTCGGGCGCGGCAGTTGCCAGGCCGAGCACCGAGGTACCCGACATCGACAGACCTGCAATCGCATTGGCTCCGGTGGTCTCGAACTGCTCGTCGATGATGGGCGGCAGCTCCTCGGTGAGGAACGTCGTCCACTTGTTCCGGCCGAGCGCCGGGTCGTCCTGTTCCCAGTCTGTGTAGTAGCTGTAGCGTCCACCCAGTGGTGTCACCACATTGACGTTCTTGTCGGCGAAGAACTCGTCGACGTCGGTCTGCTCGTCCCACGTGGCGATCCCCTGGCCACCGCCGGATCCGTTGAGCAGATACAACGTGGGACGCGGCTCACTGATATCTGCCGGTGTCCGCACCCGGAGCGGCACGACGGTGTCCATCGATGCCGAATACACGTGCACGATGACCGTGCGGTCGTTCTCCACCTCGATATGGGAGAGCTCCGAGGCCCGCTCACCCCCTGTCGACGATCCGGGAACCGGTTCGGCCGATCCCGCCGCCGGTACACACACTGCTGTTGCCAATCCGACCGTCAGTGCGCCGCATGCACGCCTGAACCACATCGACCCCAAGGAAACCCCACGCCCCTTCGAAAAACCGTCTCATCCCACAACGAGTCCGACGACCCGTCCCGGTGCTCCCCGACCAGCCCCGAATTACACCGTTGTTCTTACACCATCTCCGCTGAAAGGTCACGAAAGGGTCAAGATCTTGATACTCGCACCACCTTCGCCCTGGACACGCAGCGAGGCCCGACCCCACCGAGTGGGGTCGGGCCTCGCCGTGCAGCTCGGGCCGAGCAGTCAGGACCGGATCAGAAGTCCATGCCGCCCATACCGCCGGTCGGGTCGCCGACGGGAGCGGCGGCCTTCTCCGGCTTGTCGGCCACAACGGCCTCGGTGGTCAGGAACAGAGCCGCGATGGACGCAGCGTTCTGCAGCGCCGAGCGGGTGACCTTGACCGGGTCGTTGATGCCGGCATCGAGGAGGTCCTCGTAGTCACCGGTGGCGGCGTTGAGACCGCTGCCAGCGGGCAGGTTGCGCACCTTCTCCGCGACCACGCCGGGCTCGAGACCCGCGTTGAACGCGATCTGCTTCAACGGAGCTTCGAGGGCAACCTTGACGATGTTGGCACCCGTGGTCTCGTCGCCCTCGAGCTTGAGGTCGTCGAGAACGGGAGCGGCCTGCAGCAGGGCCACGCCACCGCCGGCGACGATGCCCTCTTCGACGGCAGCCTTGGCGTTGCGCACGGCATCTTCGATGCGGTGCTTACGCTCCTTGAGCTCGACCTCGGTCGCAGCGCCGGCCTTGATGACGGCAACGCCGCCGGCCAGCTTGGCGAGGCGCTCCTGCAGCTTCTCGCGGTCGTAGTCCGAATCCGATGCCTCGATCTCGGCGCGGATCTGGTTGACGCGGCCGGCGATGGCGTCGGGATCGCCCGCGCCCTCGACGATGGTGGTCTCGTCCTTGGTGACGACGACCTTACGAGCCTGGCCGAGCAGCTCGAGGCCTGCGGTCTCGAGGGAGAGGCCGACCTCTTCGCTGACGACCTCGCCACCGGTGAGGATGGCGATGTCGGCGAGCTGCGCCTTGCGGCGGTCGCCGAAGCCCGGAGCCTTGACGGCGACGGACTTGAAAGTGCCACGGATCTTGTTCAGGACGAGAGTGGACAGAGCCTCACCCTCGACGTCCTCGGCGATGATGACGAGCGGCTTGCCCGACTGGATGACCTTCTCCAGGAGCGGCAGCAGGTCCTTGACCGTCGAGATCTTGGAGCTGACGAGGAGGATGTACGCGTCTTCGAGGACGGCTTCCTGACGCTCGGCGTCCGTAGCGAAGTAGAGGGAGATGTAGCCCTTGTCGAAGCGCATACCCTCGGTCAGCTCGAGCTGGAGACCGAAGGTGTTCGACTCCTCGACCGTGATGACGCCTTCCTTGCCCACCTTGTCGATGGCCTCGGCGATCAGCTCACCGATCGCGGGATCGCCGGCGGAGATACCTGCGGTCGCTGCGATCTGCTCCTTGGTCTCGACTTCCTTGGCGGTGTCGAGCAGCTTGGCGGTGACGGCCTCGACGGCCTTCTCGATGCCGCGCTTGAGGCCGAGCGGGTTCGCGCCGGCTGCAACGTTGCGCAGACCCTCGCGCACCAGCGCCTGGGCGAGCACGGTAGCGGTCGTGGTGCCATCACCCGCGACGTCGTCCGTCTTCTTGGCAACTTCCTTGACCAGCTCAGCGCCGATCTTTTCGTACGGATCCTCGAGCTCGATCTCCTTGGCGATGGACACGCCATCGTTGGTGATCGTGGGGGCGCCCCACTTCTTCTCGAGCACGACGTTGCGACCCTTGGGGCCCAACGTCACCTTGACAGCGTCGGCGAGGCTGTTCAGGCCCCGCTCGAGGCCACGACGGGCCTCTTCGTCGAACGCGATGATCTTGGTCATTGCGAAGTGATCCTCCGGATATCGGGGTGACACCTAGGACGACCGCTCGTCGGGTCGGCCCATTTCACGGGACGACCGTTTACGGGTCGGCCCATCGCCACTGAACGACCCCTCGTCGGTCGCCCAAGTAACGCCTTCGGCCGGAATCAGTGCCCGCGACGGACGACCAGGGGTGTCGATATTTTCCCGGTCTCACCGTCCCGACCTGGCACTCGCTTGTTGTGAGTGCCAACTGCATTTTTAGCACTCGAGGGTGGTGAGTGCAAGGTTACCGGCACTCGACCACCCTCGTCACGGTGCAGAAGACTTCTGCACCCCATCGACTAGCGCGGCGTGGAACCCACACCCACGGCGCACCACTGCCCCGTGGCGGTATTGACAGCGAACGACTGAGCACCGATGCACGTCACACCGGTCGTGTCGGCTGTCGCTCCCGAACCCCAGCCCGCTACCGATACTGTGGTCGCGGGCCCCTGCGCCCACGAATGGCTCAGACCGCCGCCGAGCGCGAACGCGTATGAGCGCCCACCGTCACGCGCCGCGCTGAGCGCCGTACCGTAGCCCGTTGCCTGGGATTCGGCGGCACCCGCGGACTCGGCGACCGAGACCGCAGTACCGCTGTCGGCTGCCGATGCCCGCGCGAAGCCCTCACCGGTGGTGGTCGCACCACAGCTCGCCGTATCCGATACCAGGATCTGATTCTCGGACGGCGGCGACACACACGTCACCGGCGCGGCCGACGCCGTACCTGCGCCCACCACGGCGAACGATGCCGCGCCGACAGCAAGCGCCGCGAAGACCTGCGCAACGCGACGGCCGGACAGGACGGACCGGAGAGAACGAATGGACAAGAAGTGCTCCTCTGCGCTGGAAGGAAGGGGGCGGGAAGGAGGGAAAGCCCCCGCGCGCAGGGTACCGGTCACACGTGTGGCACGCGAGACCCACTTCACACCGAGCGAAGCAGCCCCGGAAGATCAGCGACGGAATCGATCACGTGGTCGGGCCGGTCGACGGCGAGCTCGAGCACGGACCGTCGAAACTTTCCGGTGCGCACCAGGACTCCCGTCATTCCGAGCCGTTGCCCCGGCAGCACCTCGCCGTACAGATCGTCGCCGACCACGACCATGCGATCCGGGTCGACGCCCATGATGTCCGAGGCCGCGAGGAAGCCCTGCATCGACGGCTTCCCCACCGCTACCACCGACCGACCGCTGAGTTCTTCGAGCCCGGCAAGATACGCACCCGTGTCGAGACGGAGCCCGTCGGACGCCTGCCAGCTGGTAGCGCGATGCATCGCGACGACGGGGACACCGTCGAGCATCAGCTCGGCAACACGACTCAAGGTCCGGTGCGTGAACTCCTCCCCCGCACCGCCGAGCACCACCACATCGGGGTTGTCGTCGTCGCGTTCGATTCCGGCGAGATCGACATCGACGTCACCGGCATTGAGCACCCAGCATCGCCGGCCCGGGTAGGTCTGCTTCAGATACTCGGCCGTGAGCGACGTAGCCGTGACGATCTCGCCCGGATCGACGGGCATGCCGAGATCGCTGAGCGTTGCAGCGATCTCGGCACGTGTCCGTGACGTGGTGTTGGTCAGGAACGCCCGCCGAACCCCGCTCTCGCGGAGCTGCGCGAGGACGTCGGCGGCGCCGGGGACCGGCTCCCACGACGTCACGATCACGCCCTCGATGTCGAACAGCACTCCCGTCACGTCGCTCATACCCCGAGCCTATCGCCCACGGGACGAGCCGCTTCAGACCGTGCGGGCGAGCCGATCCGCGAGCAGATGCGTGAACCGTGCGGGATCGTCGACCTCGCCACCCTCGGCGATCAAGGCCATCCCGTACAGCAGCTCCGCGGTCTCGGCGAGTGCCGGATCGTCTGTGCGGCCAGCATGCGCCTCACGCAGTCCCGCCACGAGGGGATGCCCGGGGTTCAGTTCGAGGATCCGCTTGGTGGGTGGCACCGGCTGGCCCGACGCCTTGTACATGCGTTCGAGCGCCGGTGACATGCTGAAGGTATCGCCCACGATGCACGCCGGAGATGTGGTCAGGCGCGACGACAGGCGCACCTCCTTGACATGCTGGTCGAGGGTGTCTTTCATCCACGTCAGGAGATCACCGAACTCCTTCTCCTGCTCCTCGCGTTCGGCTTCGGCCGCCTTCTTCTCGTCTTCGGTATCGAGGTCCACCTCACCCTTCGCGACCGACCGGAAGGCCTTGCCCTCGAACTCGGGAACCGACGTCACCCACATCTCGTCGACGGGATCGGTCAGCAGCAGCACCTCGATTCCCTTCGCCGTGAACGCCTCCATGTGCGGGGAGCTCTCGAGCAACTGACGGGACTCGCCGGTGATGTAGTAGATCTCGTCTTGCCCGTCCTTCATACGCTCGACATACCCGGAGAGCGTGGTCTGCTCGTCCGCACTCTCCGTGGAGTCGAACGACGAGACCGCGAGCAGCGTGTCGCGGTTGTCGGTGTCGGAGATCAGACCTTCCTTGAGGACGCGGCCGAACTCGTTCCAGAAGGTCCGGTACTTGTCGGCATCCTGCGTCGCCATGTCCTTGACGGTGGACAAGACTTTCTTCGTGAGACGACGGCGGATCGCACGGATCTGACGGTCCTGTTGCAGGATCTCACGGGAGACGTTGAGCGACAGGTCCTGCGCATCCACCACGCCCTTGACGAAGCGCAGGTATTCGGGGATGAGGTCTTCGCAGTCATCCATGATGAACACGCGCTTGACGTAGAGCTGGATCCCCGTCTTGCGTTCGCGCGCGAACAGATCGAACGGGGCATGCGTCGGAATAAACAGCAGCGCTTGGTATTCGAAGGTACCCTCCGCGCGCATCGGGATAGTTTCGAGCGGTTCGTCCCACGCGTGGGCAACATGCTTGTAGAACTCGTGGTACTCGTCGTCCGACACCTCGTCGCGCGAGCGTGCCCACAGCGCTTTCTGCGAGTTGAGGGTCTTGGTCTCGAAGGTGACCTCGTCGGTGCCGTCCTCACCCTTGGTGGTCCGGGAGACCTCCATACGGATGGGCCACGCGATGAAATCGGAGTACTTCTTGACGATCTCCTCGAGCTTCCACTGCGAGGTGTAGTCGTAGAGATGGTCGTCGGTATCTTCGGGCTTGAGGTGAAGCGTCACCGACGTCCCCTGCGGAGCGTCCTCGACGTCTTCGATCGTGTAGGTGGATTCGCCGCTGGACTCCCACCGGGTTCCGGCATCCTGCCCGGGCTTGTGGGTGACGAGCGTGACTTTGTCGGCCACCATGAACGCCGAGTAGAAACCGATACCGAACTGGCCGATCAGCTCCTCGGACGCCGCGGCGTCCTTGACTTCACGCAGCTTCTTGCGCAGTTCACCGGTGCCCGACCGTGCCAGGGTTCCGATGAGGTCGACGACCTCGTCACGCGACATGCCGATACCGTTGTCCCGGATGGTGAGGGCGCGGGCCTCTTTGTCGACCTCGAGTTCGATGTGCAGGTCGGACGTGTCGACATTCAGATCTTTGTTCTGGAACGATTCCAGGCGGAGCTTGTCCAGCGCGTCGGATGCGTTGGAGATCAACTCGCGCAGGAAGGTGTCCTTGTTCGAGTAGATCGAATGGATCATCAGATCCAGTAACTGACGTGCCTCGGCCTGGAACTCGCGCTGTTCGACGTGTGTGCTCAACTCAGTGTCCCCTTCGACAAGCAAATTTCCCTTCGAATAGTAGAACCCCCCGAGCGGCGCCTGCATCGTGTCCTTGCGGCCCATAATGAAAGAGAGAGAAGACCCCTGCGTCGACGGGAGTGCGGAATGACGATTCGTCGGGTCGCTGTGGCCGGCGCCGGTATCGTAGGGCTGTCCACCGCGTGGTTCCTTCAAGAACGGGGCATCGACGTCACCGTCGTCGACCGCGCCGGGCCTGGAGCCGACGCGTCGTGGGGCAACGCCGGTTGGCTCGCACCCGCTCTGACCTTGCCGCTACCGGAGCCGTCGGTGCTGAAGTATGGGCTGCGGTCGATGTTCAAGCCGTCCTCGCCGGTGTATGTGCCGCCGACTCTCGACCCGACGCTGATGCGTTTCCTCGTGGACTTCGCCCGGCACTGCACCACACGGCATCAGATGGCATCGCTCGAAGTGTTCGCCTCGGCCAACAGGGTTGCGTTGGGTGCGTACGACGACCTGACCGACGGCGGTGTCGCCGAACCGACCCGCGACGCCGACCCCCTCCTCGCGGCGTTCACCGCAGAAACCGAGCGCGATCACCTCCTCGGGGAGTTCGACCACGTTCGGGCGACAGGAGGCGAGGTCGACTACGACGTCCTCGATGCCGACGCCGTGCACTCGCTCGAACCCCTGCTCGGCGAGAAGGTGCGCGCGGGGTTGAGGATCCGCGGTCAACGATTCATCGATCCACCGAGGTTCGTCGCCGCACTCGCGGATGCTGTGCGAGTGCGTGGTGGTGAGGTTCTCACCGGGTTCGAGGTCACCGACGTCCGCGATCCCGGCAACGGCGTGGTCGACGTGATCTCCGCGAAGGGAGTCAGTGTGTCGGTCGATGCGGTGGTGCTCGCGACGGGAGCCCGGCTCAACGCACTCGCCCACGACTTCGGTGTGCGCACCCTGGTTCAGGCCGGCCGCGGGTACAGCTTCAGCGTGGTGCCCCCTGAACTTCCCAAGAATCCCGTGTATTTCCCGGTGCAGCGGGTGGCCTGCACTCCCCTGCACGACCGGTTCCGCATCGCAGGCATGATGGAGTTCCGTAGCCCTGACGCACCACTCGATCCGCGACGGATCCGCGCGATCATCGACACGACCCGCCCGCTCCTGCGCGATGTCGACTGGGAGGGCCGGCGCGAGGAATGGGTCGGTTCGAGGCCGTGCACAGCCGACGGGTTGCCGCTGATCGGTGGGACCCGGTCGCCGCGGGTGTTCGTCGCAGGCGGTCACGGTATGTGGGGTGTCGCGCTCGGACCGTTGACAGGCAGACTCCTCGCGGGTGCGATGACCGGCCACGCCGATCCGCTGTTACGGCATTTCGATCCGCTTCGATGACCGGCTCTATCCCTGATTCGCCAGACGTGCGTCCATGCCTCCGAGCCACATGAGCACCGCGCGTTCGTACGCGATACCGAACTCGACCGTGGCGGCGGAGAAGTCCGGCAAGTCTTCGTTCGCCATGAGGTCTTCGTAGCTCGAGAGCTGCTTCTCGTGCACGGCGCGATAGTGCGCGAGTATCTCCGCGAGGCGTTCCGGCGGCAGGTGGTCAGCGAATGCGACGGTGAGAAGCAGTGGGTGCCGGATATTCTCCGGCCCGGGATCACGATCGATCCACTCGGCGAACGCCCGCCGGCCGGCTTCGGCGAGGGCGTAGGGCTTGCTGTCACGCGGACCCTTCTCACCGGGCACGATCAGGCCGCCGCGTTCCATGGCGGCAAGTTCGCGATACACCTGGCTGGTGGTGAGCGACCAAAACTTCCCGATCCGCTCCTGCGCCGTGGTCACCAGGTCCCAACCTGTCTTCGGGCCCTCATGCAGAAACCCCAGCAGCGACGCTGCCGTCGCGTTGAGTGGACGTCCCGCCATTGCTCGTTCCCTTCGTTCCCTTTCGTTGCCTCTTGGCCCGAAGTAGCGCTTCGGGCATACCCGACCGACCCTCTATGCCCGAGCCGGGTCGAGATGGTGCTGTATGCGCTCAATCTCGTACGACGGAACCAATGGCGCCGGAATCCCGATCGGCGTACGCCGCGTACGCACCCGAATCAGAACCAGGTCACCATCGGCCCGAATAGACGTGATGCTCGAATACGGGATCACCACCTGCGCCACGGCATCCCGCAACACCATCGTGCCCGGGCCGAAGCCGGTAGCAATCTTCAATCCGGGGTTCATGATTCCGCGGAACGCACGTCGCGTCGGCACGAAGGAGAAGATGAGTAACATGATCAGATAGATGATCCCGATCAACACGATCCACGGATTCTCCAGCATGATCGATGCGAGCACCGTGAACCCCACAACCACCGCGAGGAATGCGAGCCACCCGGGCCGGCGGAACTGCGCCGCAACCGCCCGGATCGTCAGCCGCTCCAGGTCGCCCTTCTGTGCATTCCAGACGTGCTGTATCGCCGGGGTTTCGTACTCGCCCCCGCTGCCTTGCTCTATCAAGAAATATCCCTCCTGGTGCCAGCACCCTACAGTCGACATCCCCGCTTGGGCCGACACAACCCGGGGCGACCACAAAAGGGTCAAGTCGCCGACGACTGCGGGCCAAGTCTGTCGACCGTCGCGGTAGGTGACGACAATGGGTCGCGGATCGTCAGCGCTGGTGCCATTGACATTCCACTGTGTCATATCCATCATGGACACTGCGACATTCCACAAAGGAAACTCATCTGGGAAGAAGAGCTCCAGCTGGAGGACCCCATGACCACCGAGAAACCCGACTCCGACAGAATCTCCGATTCCGTGCGCGCACGGTTCGTCGACGAACTCGCACAGCACGTCGGCACTGGACACCTCACCATCGACGAATTCGACACCCGCGCCTCCGCTGTCTACGCATCGACGACCGTCACCGAGGCCCGCGCGCAGTTCACCGACCTCCCCCACTCCGCTTCCCCCGCACCTGCCACAGCACATACCCGTCGGCGGTTACCCCTCCATCAAGGGATCGAGTGGACCATCTGGCTCGGGGTGGGCGCGATCAACGTGCTGGTCTGGGCGTTGGTGTCGCTCGGGACAGCATCGCTGGTCTACCCGTGGCCGCTGTGGGTCATCGGACCGTGGGGGCTGGTACTCCTCGGCCGGACCGTGCTCGGAATCGAAGGCGGCGGATGCTCCTCCCGCGCGCACGACGCACGACGAGAGGCCGCTCGGGCCGCCATGGTCGCCCGCCGGGAGGCGATGCGAGCCCATTCGATCGCGCACCGGGAGGCCATGCGTACCCACTCGATCGCGCACCGGGGACAGCTCCGCTGCGTACCGCTCACCCGGGCACAACCGCTCGCCTCGACCTCTCCTCGACGTTGGTGAATCGCACCGCGAGTTGACGCCCTCCCCGGCCTGAAGGCCGAGGAATCCGACCAGCACCCATAGCGGCACTCTCGGTGGGTTCCTGTTTCACAGAGTCGTGCTCCCTCGCTACGCGGGGAGGCTTACAGTCTCTCCGCAGGCGTTTCGCCTCTCCGCCCGTCCGGCGGCGAGGATATTCTTGGCAGCGTTGAGATCGCGGTCGTGGACCGCCCCGCACCGGCACGACCAGGTACGCACCGACAACGGTTTCGGCCCATACCGCGAACGTCGTCAGGCCGAGGTCGATCCCGACTTCGGTGTCCAACTCCGGCATCGGTTCGTCGTCGACCGCCACCACGAACGACGCGAAGTATCGTCCCGCCGCGTCCTTGACGATCGTTACCGACGACGGTTCCGAGGGTAGGTCGCGGGACCAGCGGACTGTCACGTCGCCGATCTTCGGCAGCCGCAGTTTCCCACCCTCGGTGACCGCGAACCGGGCGTTGCGGGTGAACCGAATCGCCTGGGTGCTGTCGCGGCGGGACCGGAACCTCGGAGCCCCCACTGTCGGGCCTGTCCGTTTCCCCGAGCGGGACGCGAAGAAGTTGCGGTAGGCGGCGTTCGCGTCGGCGAGGGCCTGCTGCAACACCACCGAGGACACCTCGGTCAGCCATGCCCGATCCGGTGTGTTCTTCACCGCCGTGAGCGCTGTCGACAGTTCGGCGTCCGTCGGGTACGGCAGGCTATCGCGTCGGGCGTGTTCGCGGGCGGCGATCGCATCGTTGAACACGACCCGGGCGCAGCCGAATGCGCGTGCCAGAGCCGACTGCTGCCCCGGCGTGGGGTCAGGCGGTACTGGTATCGCAACTGCACCCCCACAGTGTGGCATTGGCCTACGACAGAGTACGACGACATTCGCACCGGCAGACACACCGCACTGTCGTCCTCCACGCACACTTGGTTTTCGTCACCACATACCGGCATCGCGTGGTCACCGCCCGCCACCTCAAACGGATGGAGGAGATCATGCGGGCGGTGTGCGCCGACTTCGAGGTTGAACTGGTCGAGTTCAACGGGGAAAGCAACCATGTCCACCTGCTCGTGAACTTCCCGCCGAAGGTCGCCCCGTCGACGCTGGTGAACAGCCTCACAGGTGTGTCGTCGCGGCGGATGCGGCAGGAGTTCCCCGAGCTGCTCCTGCACTACTGGCGAGCCCAGAGACTCTGGTCGGGGTCGTACTTCGCCGGGTCGGTCGGCGGCGCACCACTGTCGGTGTTGCGGCAGTACATCGAGCAGCAGGACCGTCCGGTGTAGGGCACGCTCGGCCCGTGGCGGGCCTCCCGCGTGCGCCTTCACCTCCGCTGTGAACGGCGGAGCACTAGCGCACATTTCGGTAGCGATGATCCGGTCCGGGCTGGCCGATGTCGGGCTGACTCGGGTCGATGTGGGCACGGTCGACAAGTTCCAGGGTCGCGAAGCCCCGGTGGTCCTGATGTCGATGACAGCGTCGGCGATCGAGGATGTACCGCGAGGGATGTCGTTCCTGCTCTCACGCAACCGGCTCAATGTCGCGCTCTCACGGGGGCAATGGTGTGCAATCGTCATCCGCTCGCATGCCTTGACCGACCATCTGCCATCGACACCCGACGAGCTGGTAGACCTCGGAGCGTTCCTACGACTGACCCGGTGACCACCATCGCACCATCGGATACGATCGACGCATTGCTTTTTGTAACCTCGAGTACCACACACTGAGCAGGAGCAGGCATGGCGAAGACACTCGAAGCCACCATCGACGTCGCAACAGACCCGAACAGGGTGTGGAGTGTGGTCTCGGATCTGCAACGCATGGGTGAGTGGAGCCCCCAGTGCCGCAAGATGATCATCCGCGGCGGCAACGTCAGCGCCGGAACCTCGACGATCAACATCAATCGCAAAGGCCTCCTCGTATGGCCCACCACATCGAAGGTCCTCACATTCGAACCCGGCCGTGAACTGCGCTTCCGCATCAACGAAAACCGCTCGATCTGGTCGTTCGTCCTCGAACCCACCGAAACCGGCACCCGGATCGTGCAGCGACGTGAAGCTCCCACCGGCACCAGCAAGGTCTCGCAGACTCTGATCAAATACATCCTCGGAGGTCAGGAGAGCTTCGACGACGACATGATCGTCGGCATGAATTCCACTCTTGCCCGGATCAAGAACGAAGCCGAGGCACGCGCATCCGTCTGACCACGCGCCTCCACACTCACGTACCCTCAGGTGTCCTGGGGACGGACCGGCCGGGCCACCCCGATGAACGTGAGTGAAGGGGAGCCGTGGCACGCAAGCCCACACCCGCTGGAACACCACCGACCAGCGGTGCAGCACATGTCGTCGACCTGATCAAGAAGGCGATTCCGCCGCTTCATCCCGGCGGTGTGCCATTCGTCGCCGCGCCGCTGGCCGTGGCCGTACTCGGCCGCAACCGCAAGTGGGTCCGCCGCGCCGGCCTCGCATCGGCCGCCGCGACAGCGACGTTCTTCCGGCACCCGCATCGGGTGCCGCCGAACCGGGTCGGCGTGGCAGTCGCACCCGCCGACGGTGAGGTCGCACTCGTCGACACGGCCGTGCCACCCGCCGAACTCGGCCTCGGAGACACGCCGCTCCCCCGGGTGAGCATCTTCCTTTCGGTGCTCGACGTGCATGTGCAGCGCAGCCCCGTCGGGGGCATCGTCCGCAAGGTGGCACACCGGCCCGGCAAGTTCCTCTCGGCAGACCTCTCCGATGCGAGCGAGGTCAACGAACGCACGAGCATGCTGCTCGAGATGCGCGACGGCGCCCTGGTCGGGGTCGTGCAGATCGCCGGTCTGCTGGCGCGACGCATCGTGTGCGACGCGCAGGTGGGCGACACGGTTCCCATCGGCGACACGTACGGACTCATCCGTTTCGGCTCCCGCGTCGACACCTACCTGCCCGCGGGCAGCACGCTGCTCGTCGAGCGCGGTCAGCGCACGATCGGCGCCGAGACCGTCATCGCCGCGCTTCCGTCCGCTCCGGTGCTGTGACACCTCTCAAACCGGGTGTCCCCGCGGGGGACGACGACCGAACGGCTCGCAGTCGCCCGGCCGCGGTGCGTCTGCTTCCTAGCGTGATCACGATCCTCGCGCTGTCTGCGGGCTTGTCGGCCGTCAAGTTTGCGCTCGACGGGGAACTCGGTATTGCGCTCGGGATGATCGGCGCGGCCGCGGTCCTCGATGCACTCGACGGCCGGATCGCGCGTCTGCTCGACGCAACCAGCAAGATCGGCGCCGAACTCGACTCGCTATCCGATGCGATCGCGTTCGGCGTCGCACCCGCACTTGTGCTGTATGTGACATTGCTCGACGGCGGGGCCTTCGGCTGGATCATCGCGTTGCTGTACGCGGTGAGCATCGTGCTGCGCCTGGCCCGCTTCAACACCTTGCTCGAGGACGACTCCGTCCCGGCATACGCCCGGGAATACTTCGTCGGCGTGCCGTCACCCGCCGGCGCCATCATCGCGCTGAGCCCGGTTGCGGCCTACATCCAGTGGGGTGACGGATGGTGGACGTCGTTCCCGCTCGTCGTGGCATGGACGCTCATCTCCGGCGGCCTGATCGTCAGCCGGATCCCCACGCTGGCCATGAAATCCGTGTCGGTACCGCCGCGTCTCGCGATCCTCCTGCTTGCGCTCGTGGCAGCGACCGCGGCGGCGCTGGTCACCTACCCGTTCGTCCTGATGCTGGTGTTGGTCGGCGTGTACCTCGTGCACATCCCCTTTGCGATCCGTTCCCAGCGGTGGGTGGCGGCGCGCCCGGCAACGTGGGACATCAAACCCTCGGAACGCCGAGCGCTGCGCGCCGAGTCGCGCGCTCTCCGACCGCGGGGCGCCGTCGGTCGACGGATGCTCACCGCGACCGGACGCTCCTCGGCGCGCCTCGGGCTGCGTCGCCCGCGCGGACGCTGACCACGATCTAGGCTCGTGCGGGTGACCACCCCACAACTTGCGCTGACCGTCCGGCTCAATACTTCCGCGGCAGATGCCCGCCGCGGGGTCGTCCGTCTCCACCCGGAAGTGCTCACCGCTCTCGGGCTCCGCGAATGGGATGCGATCGCGCTCACCGGGGCGCGGCGCACCGCGGCCGTTGCCGGGCACCCACCGGCCGGCACTCCCACGGGGACGATCCTCCTCGACGACGTCACCCTCTCCAACACCGGACTGCGCGAGAACGCCACCGTGATCGTCGCGCCTGTGACCGTGCACGGGGCACGAGCAGTGACAGTCTCCGGTTCGTCCCTCGCCAGCTCGTCGATCCCCGACGCCACCTTGCGTCAGGCGCTGCTCGGCAAGGTCGTCTCCGTCGGCGACGCGGTGTCGCTGCTGCCGCGCGACCTCGGCCCCGGCACCAGCAGCGCCGACACCACCCGCGCACTGTCGCGGACCTTCGGTATCGCGTGGACGACGGAACTGCTCACCGTCTCGGCTGTCGATCCGTCGGGGCCGGTCAGCATCCAGCCGAACACCGCGGTCACCTGGTACACCGGGGGCGGCACCGGCACTCGACCTCCCGCTGTCGCGCCCTCGGTCACTGCGCCGGTCTCTGCGCGCCCTCCCGAGATCGAGGCCCAGCGGCCATCGGCGCCGCCGGTCGAAGATCTCGTCGGACTGCAGGCGCAGGTCGGCAAGCTCACCGAATGGCTCGACCTCGCCCTCGACGAGCCGGAACTGCTGCGCACTCTCGGCGCGTCTCCCCACCTCGGTGTGATGGTCACCGGACCGGCGGGGGTCGGTAAGACCACCTTTGCGCGGGCAGTGCTTGCAAACCGCCGTGTCGTCGATGTCGACGGCCCGAGCATCGGTGCGCTGGCCGCGCAGGATCGGCTGGCACGGGTCACCGCGGCTGTCGACGCTGTACGCAGTGGTGGTGTCCTACTCGTCACCGATGTGGACACCGTCCTGCCCGAGGATGCGGAGCCGGTGGCGACGCTGATCCTCGAGCAACTCCGACGCGCGGTCGAGACCGACGGTGTTGCACTGGTCGCGACGTCCGCCACGTCCGACAGCGTCGATCCACGGATGCGGACACCCGAGATCTGCGACCGGGAACTGTCGCTGCCGCTGCCGGACGGCAGCACCCGCCGCGCGCAGCTCGAGGTACTGCTGCGGGCGGTGCCGTCCACCGGACTCGATCTCGATGCGATCGCCGCACGCACCCCCGGATTCGTCGTTGCCGACCTGGCTGCGCTGTGCCGGGAGGCCGCATTGCGGGCGGCGTCCCGCGCGAGCCGCGACACCGACGAACCGAAGCTGACGCAGGACGACCTGGTCGGCGCCCTCGAGGTGATCCGGCCGCTGTCCCGCTCCGGGTCCGAGGAACTGGCGATCGGCAGCGTGAGTCTCGACGATGTGGGCGACATGGCCGAGACGAAGCAGGCGCTGACCGAAGCCGTGCTGTGGCCACTGCAGCATCCCGACTCGTTCGCGCGATTGGGTGTCGATCCGCCTCGCGGGGTGCTGCTGTACGGACCGCCCGGCTGCGGTAAGACGTTTCTCGTGCGTGCCCTGGCGAGCACGGGCCGGTTGAGCGTGCACGCCGTCAAGGGTGCCGAACTGATGGACAAGTGGGTCGGGGCGTCGGAGAAGGCGGTGCGTGAACTGTTCCAACGCGCCCGGGATTCCGCGCCCTCGCTCGTGTTCCTCGACGAGATCGATGCCCTCGCACCGCGACGCGGACAGAGTGCGGACTCCGGGGTGTCGGATCGGGTCGTGGCCTCATTGCTGACCGAACTCGACGGTGTCGAGCCGCTGCGCGATGTCGTGGTGGTCGGGGCCACCAACCGCCCCGACCTGATCGATCCCGCGCTGCTGCGCCCCGGACGACTCGAGCGTCTGGTGTTCGTGCCGCCGCCGGACGCCGAAGCACGCGCCGCGATCCTGAGGACCGCAGGCCGGTCGGTGCCGTTGGACGACGACGTCGACCTCGACTTGCTCGCCGAGGAACTCGACGGCTACTCGGCAGCCGACTGCGCGGCGGTGCTGCGCGAGGCCGCGTTGGCGGCGATGCGGCGGCGGGTCGACGCAGCCGCGGTGACGTCCGCGGATGTCACCTCTGCCCGAGAAACCGTCAGGCCGTCGCTCGATCCGGTCCAGGTCCAGCATCTGCGGGCGTACGCGGACGGACGCTGAGATGTCGCCGACCACGACGTTCATCCGGGCCGGTGCACCGGTTGCGCTCGCCGCGGCGGCATGCGCATCTGCCGTCTCGGTGTTCGTCCTGATGGTCGGTGAGACGGCACTCCCGACGGGCATCCGCAGCGACTTCTCGCCGATGATCACGGCGATCCTGGCCGTCGTGTCGGTTGCGGGTCTGCAACGGTCGGGTTCGCCGCGGACGGTGTGGGCGTTGGGCGCCGGCGCTGTCCTCGTGCTCGGCTCCCTCCGGTACCTGGTACCGGCAGGGGCCTCGGCCGACACCCTCCTCACCGTCGGGCTGGTCACCTCCGGGACGACCGGAGTACTGCTGGGAGCGGCAGTCGCCGGAGCGTGGGCAGAGCCGAACGGACCGTGGGCACTACTCACGGGTGCGTTTTCCGCGTTCCTCACCGCCGCCACAGTCGGTGTGCAGATGCCGATCGGTGCGGTGCAGTGGACGGTCACCCAGTGGCTGCTTGCGATCGCGCTGGTTGTGCTCGTCGCCGCGGCACTGACGGCCACGCCCGGAGTCCGCGCGCAGGGGTTCGACCCTCGGCTACTCCTGGTCACAGCGCTCGCGGCGGGTGTGCTGACCGTCGGGTACCGGCTACTCGGCGAGCTGGTGACCTCCGAGGCCGGGTCCGGTGGAGCACGGATGTGGTTCGCCGCGGCGGGCGCGCTCGCGGTGATGGTGATCGGCGCCGAGGTCGTCGCCCGGGTCGTGCCGCCCGGCGACGACCGTTTCGTTCTGGCGGTCACCGGAGTGGTGGCCGCGGTGTACCCGGTGATGCTCGAGTTGTTCGGCAGCGGACAATGGTGGTTGCCCCTGCTCGTGGTCGCCGCCGTCGCATTCGGTGTGGTCTGTTCCCGGTACGTACCGTACGCGGCCGCCGGGCTCGCGGTAGCACTGGCGATCTCCACAGCAGCGGTGCTGTGGCCCCAGTTCGCCGACAGCGTTCCGCTGCCCGTTCGTCTGGCACTCATCGCGGCGGGAACAGCGTTGGCGCTCGCGTCGTCCCTGCCCGGTTCGGGGTCCGTCGCCGCGCTGGGTCTGTCGCTTCCGGTGCCGCTGACCGCCGTGATCGGAGCAGTGTGGTTGCTGCCGGCAGACACCCTGTGGACGACACTCGCGCTCGCGGCAACGGGAACTGCGTGCGCGTGGCAGGTGCGCTGAGTCACGTTGTTGCGTGCGCAACCCCCGATTCGCAACGGTGCGAAGCTTCTCGTTAGTATGGGTGCATTCCGATTTGCCCATTGACGGCGATCGGCGCGCATGTCGGGGCGTCCCGCGTTTCGGCTCTGGTGTCGAACGCATTGACAATTCTGCAACGGTAACCGCCGACGCAGTCATAAGTACAGGACCGTTTTCACCCCGCCGCCTGGCCCGATCCCGACGGAGTGCCTTTTGCTCGCCATACTCATCGCTCACGCGGTCGCCGCGATCCTGGCACCGCCGCTGGTCAGAGTCATGGGGAGAAACGCATTTCTGCCATTGGCGCTCGTGCCACTGGCAAGCCTCGGCTGGGTCATTGCCCATTGGGGTACCGAGCAGACACTGCAGATTCGATGGGCCTCGGCACTGTCGATGGACATCGACATGCGGTTCGATTCCCTCTCCGCCCTCATGTGCTTGCTGGTACTCGGTATCGGCTCACTGATCCTGCTCTACTGCGCACGATACTTCCAGGACGACGAGCCCCGGCTGGGGATTTTCGCAGCCGAGATGGTGGCGTTCGCGGGTGCCATGTTCGGCCTGGTCACGAGCGACAACATGCTGGTGCTCTACATCTTCTGGGAATTGACGACAGTCCTGTCGTTCCTGTTGGTGGGTCACTACGCCGAGCGTGCGTCGAGTCGCCGCGCCGCCACCCAGGCACTGCTCGTGACCACGGCCGGTGGTCTCGCCATGCTTGTCGGCATCATCATCCTCGGCCAACTGGTGGGCAGCTACAACCTCTCCGCTGTGATCGAGGCCGCGCCCGGAGGCTGGCTGCCCGGTGTGGCCATCGTGCTCGTACTCGTCGGTGCGCTGTCGAAGTCGGCCGTGGTGCCGCTTCATTTCTGGCTCCCCGGTGCGATGGCCGCCCCCACGCCGGTCTCCGGTTATCTGCACGCCGCCGCGATGGTGAAAGCAGGCATCTACCTGATCGCGCGGCTGGCCCCCGCATTCGCCGACGCAGCGCCGTGGCGACCCATTGTCATCACCCTGGGGCTCGCGTCCATGATCCTCGCCGGGTGGCGTGCATTCCGTGCGTTCGATCTGAAACTGATTCTGGCGTTCGGCACGGTCAGCCAACTGGGGTTCCTCACCGCACTGGTCGGTATCGGCAGCCGCGAAGCAGCGTTGGCCGGTATGACGATGGTGATCGCACACGCCATGTTCAAGGCGTGCCTGTTCATGGTGGTCGGCATCATCGACCACTCGACAGGCACCCGCGACATCCGCAAGCTCGCCCACCTCGGCTTGCGAACTCCGCTGCTGGCGGTGGTGGCGACCATGGCCGCCGCGAGTATGGCAGGTCTGCCACCGTTCATCGGTTTCGTCGGCAAGGAAGCCGCGCTCGAAGCCGCGCTGGTCACCGACGCGCTGCCGGAATGGGCGCGCATCGCCGCCGTCGCGGGTATGGTGCTCGGTTCCATCCTCACCCTCGCCTACAGCATCCGGTTCATCTGGGGAGCCTTCGGCCGTAAGCAGCTCAATCGGCCCAGCCCGGCGGTGCAGAATCTCCACGCTCCCGGCTGGCTCCTGATGTCGGCCCCCGCGCTGCTGGCGGCCAGTGGTCTCGCGGCCGGCCTTGCCGCCCCGTGGATCGACACACTCGTCGCGCCCTACGCCGACACTTTGCCGACCTCGCTCACCGAGCCGTACCACCTGGCGCTGTACCACGGCTTGACGCTGCCGCTCGCCCTGACCGCCATCGTCATCGTCGGCGGTGTCGGCCTGTACCTCGCGCACCGTACCGTCGCACGGTTGCGGTTCGAGCACTCCCCACTCGGCAACGCCGACCGCATCTACGACGCCACCCTGCGCGGCATGGACACCATGTCGATCAGATTGACGAGTTTCATCCAGCGAGGTTCGCTGCCCCTGACCCAGGCCACGATCATGATCACCCTCGTGGCGCTTCCCAGCGTGCTGCTGCTCGTCTTCGGGACGAGCAACACACCGGAGATGCGTCCATGGGACTCACCGTGGCAATTCGCCCTCGCAGTGATCATGATCGGTGCGGGGCTGGCAGCGACGATGATGCGCAACCGGCTGGCAGGCGTCCTGATGGTCGGTGTCACCGGCTACGGACTCGGGGTCCTGTTCGCGCTGCAGGGCGCCCCGGACCTCGCACTGACACAGTTCCTCGTCGAGACCGTCACCCTCGTGATGTTCGTACTGGTTCTGCGAAAGTTGCCGTCGGAACCCGACCCGGCATCCGCGATCGGTAAGCGTGGTCCCCGGGCCGCGCTCGGTATCGCGGTCGGTGCGGTGGTGACCGTCGTCGGAGCGTTCGCGGTGGCGGCACGCACCGCCGAACCGATCTCGCTGCACTTACCCGAGTTGGCGTACGAGCTCGGCGCGGGCAAGAACGTCGTGAACGTGCTGCTCGTCGATATTCGTGCCTGGGACACTCTCGGGGAGATCTCGGTGCTGCTCGTCGCCGCAACGGGTGTCGCGAGCCTGGTATTCCGCACGCGACGGTTCGGCACCGCACCCCGCGTCGCCGACGCACCCGCCGCGCAGCTCGATGCGGCCGGGACGAACTCCGACACCACCTGGTTGCGCGGCGGCGATCTGATCGATCCGCGCTACCGGTCGCTCATCCTCGAGGTCACCACCCGGCTGGTGTTCCCCACGATGATGGTGCTGTCGGTCTACTTCTTCTTCGCCGGTCACAACGCCCCGGGCGGCGGCTTCGCCGGCGGTCTCGTCGCCGGACTCGCCCTCGTCCTGCGTTACCTGGCAGGTGGACGCTACGAACTCGGAGAGGCGGTTCCCATCGACGCCGGCAAGATCCTCGGACTGGGCCTGACCTTCGCCGCGGGCACCGCACTGTTCTCGTTGTTCCTCGGCGCACCCGCGCTCTCGTCGGCGGTACTCGAAGTGACTCTGCCGTTGCTCGGTGACATCAAACTCGTCACCGCGCTGTTCTTCGACCTCGGTGTGTATCTGATCGTCGTCGGACTGGTCCTCGATGTGCTCCGGAGCCTCGGGGCCCGGCTCGACGCCGAGGTCGTGGGTGAGCGCCGATGACCACGAATCTCACTCTGGTCGTCATCGTCGGCGTGCTCGTCGCCTGCGGTGTGTATCTGTTGCTCGAACGCAGCATCATCAAAATGCTGCTCGGCCTGCTACTCATCGGCAACGGCGTCAACTTGATGATCGTCACGCTCAGCGGACCGGCGGGAGACGCCCCCGTCATCGGATCCGAGAACGTGACGCAGGAAGGCATGGCCGATCCGCTCGCGCAGGCCATGGTTCTCACCTCCATCGTGATCACCATGGGTGTCGCCGCATTCGTGCTGGCGCTGACGTACCGCTCGTACTCGATCCGCGCACGCGACGAAGTCGAGAACGACCCCGAGGACACCATGGTGTCCCAGCGGCGGACGCTCGCCGAGGCACCCGGTCGCGACCGGTCCGACGACCCGATCACCGGCGAACCGAGCAAGAGCGGCGACGCGTTCGACGCCGAAGGCAATCCGATCCCCCTCGACGAGCTCACCAACATCGAAGACCTCGAGGTCTACGAGGATCTCCACGACGGCGACTTCGACGACCCCACCGACTCCGCCTACGACGATCCACGCAACCCCGGTAGCGGACATCGACGGTCCACACCGACAGACCACATCGACGACGGCAAGGACACCGCCGAGGAAGGTAGCGGCCAGGAAGGCAACCCCCACGAGGACAGCCATCACGAGGACACTGCCGGGGAAGACACGGGCAAGACCGACGACGGTCAGGAGGGCGACCGATGACCTTGGACACCTCCGTTCTGATCCCGCTGCCGATCCTCATTCCGCTGCTCGCTGCGGCAGTGACCCTGATCCTGGGTCGCCGGCCACGGGCGCAACGACTCGTCACCATTTCAGCGCTCGTCGCGTCACTCGCGGTTGCGGTCGCACTGTTGTACTTCGCCGACCAGGACGGCATCGAAGTCGTGCAGGTCGGCGGATGGGAAGCACCGTTCGGCATCTCACTCGTGGCCGATCGGCTCGCCGCGCTGATGCTCGTCATCGCGGCGATCGTGCTGCTGACAGTCATGTGGTTCGCCGTCGGCCAGGGCATCCACGACGGCAACGATCAGCAGCCGGTGTCGATCTTCCTGCCCACCTATCTCGCATTGACGGCGGGCCTGAACATCGCGTTCCTCGCGGGCGACCTGTTCAATATGTTCGTCGGATTCGAGGTGCTTCTCGCCGCGTCGTTCGTGCTGCTGACGCTCGGGGCGAGCGCCGATCGCGTCCGAGCCGGAATCTCGTACGTCATGGTCTCGATGGTGTCGTCGATGATCTTCCTGATGGGCATGGCGTTCGCCTACGCCGCGACGGGAACGTTGAACCTGGCGCAAATGGCGATACGGATGGACGACGTACCACCCGGCACTCGCACCGCGATCTTCGGTGTGCTGCTGGTGGCCTTCGGTATCAAGGCTGCGATCTTCCCACTGTCGTCGTGGTTGCCCGACTCCTACCCCACCGCACCCGCCCCCGTCACGGCGGTCTTCGCAGGTCTGCTCACCAAGGTCGGTGTGTACGCGATCATCCGTATACACACGCTGATCTTCCCGGAGGGCGAACTCGACGACGTCCTGCTCGTCGCCGGTCTGCTCACGATGATCGTCGGAATCCTCGGTGCGATCGCGCAGAACGACATCAAACGTCTCCTGTCGTTCACCCTCGTCAGCCACATCGGTTACATGGTCTTCGGCATCGCATTGTCGAACCAGACCGGACTCGGTGGCGCCGTCTTCTACGTGGCGCACCACATTCTGGTCCAGACCACACTGTTCCTCGTCGTGGGGCTGATCGAACGACAGGCCGGATCCGCGTCGCTTCGTCGGCTCGGTTCCCTGGCAGTGACAAGCCCGCTCCTGGCCGTCCTGTTCCTCATCCCCGCACTCAACCTCGGGGGTATCCCCCCGTTCTCCGGTTTCATCGGGAAGGTCGCGTTGCTCCAGGCCGGCGCCGAGGACGGGTCCGTTCTCGCGTGGACCCTCGTCGCGGGCGGCGTCATCACCAGCCTGCTCACGTTGTACGCGGTGGCCCGCGTCTGGGCCAAGGCGTTCTGGCGTGCCCGCGCCGACGCACCTGAAGGCGACCTCGCCGACATCGGGCCGTCGGCGCTGATCGACGAATCCGAAGCCGACATCGCATTCGACCAGCGTGCGGACGTGGGGAAGATGCCGGCGGGCATGTTGATCCCCACCATCGTGCTCGTCGTGATCGGCCTCGGACTGACTGTGTTCGCCGGGCCCCTTCTCGACATCAGTAACCGCGCCGCCGAGAATTTGCGTGACCGCTCGGTGTACATCGAAGCCGTGTTGGGAGAGACACCATGATCAAACGCGGCAACCTTCTACGCGTATCGGTGATCCTCTGGATGGCGTTCGTGTGGGTGATGCTGTGGGGCACCTTCAGTGTCGCCAATGTTCTCGGCGGGTTCCTGGTCGCGGGGTTCCTCGCGATACTGCTGCCACTGCCGAAGGTTCCGGTGGAAGGGCGGGTGCACCTGCTGTCTGCGCTGCGACTCGGTGTGTACATCTTCGTCGAGTCCATCAAGTCGACGATCTCGGTCGCGTGGCTGGCCATCCGGCCGGCCGCACCCCCCGTCACCGGGGTACTGCGCTGCCGGTTGACGATCAAGTCCGACCTGGTGCTCACGCTGTGGACCGACGTCATGAACAACATCCCCGGCACGATGGTGCTCGAGATCGACCAGGTGCGGCGGATCGTGTACGTACACGTGCTGGATGTCAGTACCGACAATGCCGTCGCTTCCTTCTATCGCTCGGCCAGGTTGATCGAACGTCTGCTCATCGACACATTCGAACGGGACTCGGAGTGGCAGCCCAGCCCGTGGAGAAGCGGGACGGAGGAAGCGGTATGACCATGATGCTCGTAGTGTCGGGCGTTCTGCTGTTCGTGTCGGCCGTGCTGATCGGCTACCGGGTGTTGGCAGGGCCGAACTCGCTCGACCGCCTCGTCGGAGTCGATGCTCTTCTGGCCATTGCCATCTGCGGACTGGCGACCTGGATGGTGTATACCCGCGACACCACGATCGCGCCGGCCATCGTGGCGCTGACGCTGGTCGGGTTCATCGGATCGGTTTCGGTGGCACGATTCCGGGTGCGTGACGAAGAATGAGTCATTTCTTCGACGTCGTCGGGCACGTCTTCATCCTCATCGGCGCGATCATCTCGCTGACCGCAGCAATCGGCGTCATCCGCTTCCGAGACACGCTCTCCCGCATGCACCCGGCAACGAAACCTCAGGTCATCGGCCTGATATTCGTACTCGGCGGGGCAATGCTCAACCTGTGGGGGTCGTTCGACGTGTGGATGCTCGCGTTGGCGGGCATGTTCATGGTGCTCACCGCGCCGGTGATCGCGCATCGTGTGGGCCGCATCGCCTACCGGGAGCAACTCGGTCGCGACGGGTTGCTCGAGGACGAGGACTTTCCCCCGTACCGGGCATAGGCGCAGGCCGGCCCGGTACGAGGTACTCAGCCTCGCAGTTCCTCGACCAGCGAATCGACGACCGCCAGCAGACTCCCCTCGTGGCTTTCCGCGACGCGTCGCTGCCGCTGGTACGACGCACCCCGAACGGGAATGTCTGCGACGGCAGCGAGTTCGTCGGCGCAGCCGAGGCGCACTGCCGTGGGGGTGAGTTGCTCGAGCAGGTCGTGCAGATCGTCGGTGACCAGACGCTCGTGACACGCGGGGTCGAGAATCACTTCGGCGTCCAGCCCGTAACGGGCCGCGCGCCATTTGTTCTCCTTCACGTGCCACGGCTGGAGTGTCGGCAGTTCCTCGCCACGGTCGAGGCATTCGTCGAAATAGACGACGAGGCAGTGCACGAAGGCAACGAGCGCGGCGAGTTCCGCCACGTTGGTGATGCCGTCGAAGACCCGAACCTCCAGCGTGCCCCACCTGGGTGCAGGCCGGATGTCCCAGTGCATCCCGCCGGGTTTGCTGATGACACCCGACCTGAGCTGATCTTCGATGAATCGGGTGTACTGCTCCCAGTCCGCGAAGTGGTAGGGCAGTCCCGCGGTGGGCAACTGCTGGAACATCAAAGCCCGGTTGCTCGCATACCCCGTGTCGAGGCCCGCCCAGATGGGTGACGATGCCGACAGCGCCAACATGTGGGGGTATTTGACGAGCAGGGCGTTGAGGATCGGGATGACCTTGCGCGACGACGACACCCCGACGTGCACGTGCACTCCCCAGATGAGCATCTGCCGACCCCACCACCTGGTGCGTTCGATCATCTCGTCGTATTCGGGTGATTGGGTGACCACCTGGTCGGTCCACTGAGCGAACGGGTGGGTGCCCGCGCACATCAGATCGACGCCGAGCGGATCAGCGGCGCGACGCAGCAGATCCAGCGACTCCGTCAGATCGTCGACCGCCTCGGCGACGGTGTCGTGCACGTCGGTGACCAGTTCGACAGTGTTGCGTAGAAACTCTTTGGTCAGGCGCGGTGTGTCGCCCGGCAGTTCCCCGACTGCATCGAACACGACCGCGGCCGCGTTGGACAGTTCGCGGGTCGTCTTGTCGACCAGCGCGATCTCCCATTCCACACCGAGCGTCGGACGCGGAGAACCCGGAAATTCGACAACCACCACTCGATCCAACCACAGGGCCCGCCTGACCGAGTGCCGGTCCGGCGGGCCCTGTGAGCGGAATTACGGATGGTGCATTCAGGCCACGACGCCGCAGGCGAGACGGTCACCGGCGTTGTCCTGATGCACGACCACGGAGGTGCCCCGCCCACCTTCGAGATCGTCGAGGGTGAACTCGGCGGTGGTGACCGTCGCGGTCGCGGAGCCGTCCTCGTGGACGACGACGGACAGCAGATCGCCGCTCTCCGGGATGGCAGTGTGGCCGGGAGCCTGCAGGTGGCCACCGGCCGACAGGAATGCCCCCGGCTCGCCACCGGCCGGAGGTGCGGACTCGGGCTCGCAGACGCCGAACTCGTGGACATGGACGCCGTGGTATCCCGGTTCGAGACCATCGACCTCGATGGTCACCTCGACGTTGCCGCCGCTCTCGACGAAGGTGACCGTGCCGGCAGACTCACCCGCGACCGTCTCCAGATCGGCGGTGAGCGACGCGCCCGTTGCGGCGGCGCCGTCACCGGCGGACGAATCGGCCTGGCTACCGTGCGAATCGCCCGTGCTGTGTGAGTCGCCTTCCGGCGCAGGAGACCCCGTCCACACCGGCGGCGTGGTGCCGACCACGCTGGTTGCTTCCTCGCTGTTCGAGCACGCACTCAGGCCCACCGCAGCGATCGCGACGATCGGGGCCAGGGCACGCCAGGTCATGCGACGAGTGGAACTGGGGGCCATCAAACCGCTCCTTCGAAGTACCGAAAAGTCACCTGATCATAGCCGGGCCCTGTTTGCGTGCTCTGCCGTGATGGCGATGGCGTCCGGCTCGGCCGGTTTCACGGTTCCGCGACGATGACGATCACACCCGGTGCCGTATCTGCGATCCCTTCGAAACGCGGCTGTGCGGTGACCCCGAGCGCATCGGCCACCGACTCCGCAGTTGCCTGCTCGCCGGAGCCGGTGCCGTAGTACACGGAGGTCTGTGCCAGGAGACCTTCGCTGTAGTTCCCGGTTTCGGTAATCGTGAAACCCTCGTCTTCGAGCAGGGTGGCGGTCTGCGCGGCGAGCCCAGCGACGTTGCTGTTGTTGTAGACGCGCACGCTCGCCGACGACACGGCCGCCCCGGGGAGCACCGACGATGCAGCGCCCGGGGACTCCCCAGCGCCCGTTCCCCCGGCGTCGGTGGCCCCGGCGCCCAGGGACGCCCCGGACGGGGTGGCGGCAGCTCCGGCCGCCGGGCTGGGCGGCGGAGCGGCCGCGGGTGCCGGAGCAGTCTCGGTGGTGGTCTCGGTGGTGACGGCTGCTGTCGATGCCGCCTCCCCGTCCGACCCGCCGAGTGATGCGAATCCGAGCCCCGCGAAGAGAATCGCCAGGGAAATCAGCAGCATCGCAATGGCTCGTAGCGGCAATCCGGCGGATCCCCGGTTCACGTTCTCGGCGGTTCTGCTCACGCCCTCGACCATAGTTGGCCGACGGGCCGCTGCGTGTCGCGCGTCAGCGTGTCGTCTCGAATCCGAGGCGACGAGCTGCGCGCGCCTTCTGCCTGCTGGAGCGCAATCGGCGAAGTCGCTTGACGAGCATCGGGTCTGCGGCGAGGGCTTCCGGGCGGTCGATCAGTGTGTTGAGCACCTGGTAGTAACGGGTGGCAGACAACCCGAACAACTCCTTGATCGCTTCTTCTTTGGCGCCGGCGTACTTCCACCATTGCCGCTCGAACGCCAGCACGTCGTGTTCCCGACGACTCAGCCCATGCTCACCGATATCGTTCGGGCTGCTGTCGGCGACCGGATGCGGATCCCCCGCTTCGGATAGGTTCGTACCGTCCGCTGCTGCGCCGTCCATCTCACTCCTCAACTGCGTCGAATCACACCGCGGCGACAATTACACCTGTGTGTTTCCGCGAGTCATTCAATCACGGGGATACGACACATACCTGTCGGACGAAGGGATGAATCGCGCGCATTATCCTGGTTCACCATGGCCATCCTTCCCATCGTCATCACCGGCGACCCCGTTCTGCACAATCCCACCGAACCGGTGACCGAAACAGCCGCGGAACTCGCGCAGTTGATCGCCGACATGTACGAGACGATGGACGCCGCGAACGGCGTCGGCCTCGCAGCGAACCAGATAGGGCTCTCCAAGCGCCTGTTCGTCTACGACTGCCCCGATCGCGACGAGAGCGGCAAGGTGCTCCGCCGCCGCGGAGCCGTGATCAACCCGGTGCTCGAGACTTCCGAGATCCCGGAGAACATGCCCGACCCGGAAGACGACCTCGAGGGTTGCCTGTCGGTTCCGGGAGAGAATTTTCCCACCGGGCGGGCCGACTGGGCGAAGGTCACCGGCACCGACGAGAACGGCGACCCCGTCGAGATCGAGGGACACGGGTTCTTCGCTCGGATGCTGCAGCACGAGGTCGGTCACCTCGACGGCTTCCTGTACGTCGACGTCCTGATCGGACGCAACGCGCGCGCCGCGAAGAAGACGATCAAGCGCGCAGGCTGGGGTGTGCCCGGCCTGACCTGGCTGCCGGGGAGCGTCGACGACCCGTTCGGTCACGACGATGACGACTGACGGGCAGGCCGGTGCACCAGGCGTAGCGATTCCACTCGGCACGCGGGTCGTCGTCCGGTATCGCCTCCCGGCGGGCTACAGCCATCCGATGACCGATGTCATCGGTGAACTGGAGTCGATGGAACCGGTTGTCGTCGTGCGTACCGCAGAGAACAAGCTCGTTCAGATCGCTCCGAGTACCGTCGTGGCGCTCAAGGCGTTGTCCGCTCGCCCGATCCGCACCGCCGAGATCCGCTCGCTCGAACACGCCGCGGCCGCCGGATGGCCCGGTCTCGAGCAGACCTGGATCGATGGCTGGTTCCTGCGCGCCGGGGGCGGCTTCACCGGGCGGGCGAATTCCGCAACACCTCTCGGGCCACGTGGCACCGTCGCCGATCCCGATGATCCCGACGTGCGGGCGCGATTGCGCGGATGGTTCGCCGACCGCGGATTGCCGCTGCGGCTACTGCTCCCCGATCGACTCGCCCCGGCCCCGCAGAGGTGGGTCCCCAGCGGCGAACCGGTCCAGGTGATGGCAGCCGATCTCGGCAACGTTCCGCTGCCTCCGGGCCTCGGCCCGGTGACGGTCGCTCCGGAGCCGGATGCCGACTGGATCGCGCGGTGCCGTGGCGGCACTCTTCCGGATGTTGCTCGTGCGGTTCTCGGCGCTGTCGTCGCAGGCACGCTCGGTTTCGGACGCATCGGTGCTCCCGGGACACCGCCGGTCGCGATCGGGCGGGCCGCGATCACCGACGCTCCTGACGGTCGACGTTGGGTCGGGCTGGACGCGATCGAGGTAGCTCCCGAGCACCGCCGCCATGGTGTGGGTACCTTGCTGAGCGGAGCCCTGCTGGGCTGGAGCCGCGAGCTCGGAGCCACCCACGCCTATGTCCAGATCGAGGCGAGCGACGCCGCATCCCGCGAGCTGTATTCGGGGTTGGGTTTCGTCGATCACCACCGCTACGGGTACATGACGGACCACGTCGGATAGGTCGCCTACAGTGGGTGCCGTGCGCCTCGCTACCTGGAATGTGAACTCGGTCCGTGCCCGTACCGATCGGCTCGTCGATTGGCTGCAACGGACCGATACCGACGTGCTGGCGCTGCAGGAAACAAAGTGCAAGGACGAGCAGTTCCCGTATGCCAGGTTCGAAGAACTGGGCTACCAAGTGGCGCACGTCGGACTGAGCCAGTGGAACGGCGTCGCGATCCTCTCGCGCGTCGGACTCGACGACGTGCAGATCGGTTTCGACGATCAACCGGGATTCTCGAAGGATCCCGATGTCTCGCCTGTGCGTGAGGCGCGCGCGATCGGTGCCACCTGCGGCGGTATCCGGGTGTGGAGCCTGTACGTGCCCAACGGCCGCGGGCTCACCGATCCCCATTACACCTACAAACTCGATTGGCTCGCGAAGCTCCACGCCGACGCTCAGAACTGGCTCTCTACCGCACCCGACCTCCCGGTCGCGCTGGTCGGCGACTGGAATGTCGCGCCCACCGACGAGGACGTGTGGGATCCGGCCTTCTTCGAAGGCAGAACCCACACCTCGCAACCCGAGCGCGACGCTTTCTCGGCGTTCACCGAGTCCGGGTTCGTCGATGTCGTGCGCCCGCACGCGCCCGGGCCCGGCGTGTACACGTACTGGGATTACACGCAGCTGCGTTTCCCGAAGAAGCAAGGCATGCGCATCGACTTCGTACTCGGGTCACCGGCACTCGCGGCGAAGGTCACGTCCGCGTCGATCGACCGCGACGAGCGCAAGGGCAAGGGCGCGAGCGATCACGCACCGGTGATCGTCGACCTCGCGGAGTAGTCCGAGGAGCGGCCATGCTCGGGAGCGGCGGCGCAGCTCGGGGCGGTGACACGGCCCGGGGCGGAGGCCGGGTTCACGTTCGCCGACCGGTCCGATCTCACGAGTTCGTACGCCAGCCACGCACAGCCGATCAGCATGAGGACGCCGTGCGCGATCCGCAGTGTCGGCGACACGAAGAACTGCGGGATGTACAGGAGATATCCGGCCGCCACCATGCCCGCCGGAAGCACCGGGATCCATCTCGCACGTACCGCTGACACGAGCACCACGATCACCCCGACGGCGACGAGCAGCAGGCCCACACCGAACGCGATCATCGCTGCTGTTCCGGTTCGGATCAGTTCGGCAAGCTCGAGCGCGGTCTCGTCGTCGACAGCGGTCAGCTCGTGCAGCGCGAAGGTCTCGGCGCCGAAGTACAGCAGAGTCAGGGCGCTGCCGACCCCGATCGCCGCGGTCGCGAGCGGCGCGATGCGCAGTTCCGCGAAGGCGAATGTCGTCAGGACGAATGCCGCGGCGCCGGCGAGATGTGCGACCGTCCACCAGATCGAGCCGAACTGGTCGAGGGTGTCTGCACCGGCGCCCGGCGCGAACGGCCGCGCAAGCGGAAAGAGTGCGAACAGGATGCCTGCGACCACCAGCAACGTTGCGGCGACCGTCCGCTGTTGGGGATTTTCGTGATTCATGGCGAGATCTCCCGAATAGTGAACACCGACCACTTTCGAGATCAGTGTTCACTCTTTGGAGCAATCAAGCAAGAGCGCTGCTCACATTTTTCGGTTCAAGCCCTCCGCGCAGGCTCGATCGGCACAATCACGTCGCGATATCCCGGATTCGACGTGAGGTACCGCTGCACATACGTACACACCGGCCGCACCCGCCAACCCCGCCTCCGCGCAACGTCGAGCGAACCCCCGACGAGGATGCCTGCAAGGCCACGATGGCCGAAGTCCTCGACGATCACGGTGTGCAGGAAGTCGACGACGGGACGCCCCTTACCCGGGACGCCTGCTGGGTGTTCGGAATCGAAGTACCCGAGAATCCCCACGAGATCACCGTTGAGGCGCAACTCGAATCGGTTCTGATCGGCATTGTCGGACACCTCCGCCGTCGACAAGTTGATCATGACTGCCTCCCCGAACCTCATCCGTGATGTGACGCACGCCACTATAGAACACCGGTGCACGGCGCTGGGATGGCACTCCCACCGGCAGACTGCTGACACCGGCAGCCGCCCGAACGACGACCGGTAGGGTCACCTCCGTGCAGCTGCTTCCCCTGGCCGAACAAGGCCACACCCCCATTCGTGTACTCACCATCGCCGGCACGGACTCCGGCGGGGGCGCGGGCATCCAGGCCGACTCACGCACGATGGCGATGTGCGGTGTCCACGCCTGCGTCGCGGTGGCCGCAGTCACCGTGCAGAACTCGGTCGGAGTGAACGGATTCCACGAGATCCCACCGGAGACGGTGGCGGCCCAAGTGCGGTGCGTCGTCGACGACATCGGGGTATCCGCAGCCAAGACGGGGATGCTCGCATCGACCGAGATCATCGAAGCCGTAGCAACAGTGTGCTCGGAGGTCGGTATCGGCCGCGATACGGATGTCCCACTGGTCGTGGACCCCGTGTGCGCGTCGATGCACGGTGATCCCCTGTTGCACGCGAGCGCGCTCGCGGCCGTCCGCTCGGCGCTGATCCCGCTGGCAACCGTCGTCACCCCCAACCTCGACGAGATCCGGCTCATCACCGGAATCGAGGTGATCGACGATCGCACCGCACGGCAGGCCGCCGAAGCACTGCACGGACTCGGCGCACTGTGGTCGATCGTCAAAGGGGGTCATCTCCGTACGTCGGAGTCGAGCACCGATCTGCTGTTCGACGGCGACCGGTTCATCGAATTCCCGAGTCCGCGCCTCGCCACGGGCAACGACCACGGTGGCGGCGACACGCTCGCCGCGGCCATCGCATCGGCACTCGCCCACGGCCGGTCGGTGCCGGACGCAGTGTCATTCGCGAAGGAATGGGTGACCAAGTGCCTCGAGTGGTCGTACGATCTGGGCCACGGGCACGGGCCGGTCAACCCGCTGTGGCGTCTCCACCAGCAACCATGAAGACCGTCACCCCACGAACCCGGGACAACTTCATGCGCACAACTACCTTCGTGAGCACAACTACTCTGTGAACGCAGCGCGCGCCTCGGTGCGCGCTGCCCCGCTCGGAACCCCGTCCGGACCGTCGAGCGAGCCGGCGTAGATCGCAGTGCTGTAGGCAACTGACGCCGCGGCGACCGCGAAGGCGTCGCGGTCGATGTTGCCCACTGTGTCTTCCGGCCGATGGTAGTTCGGGTCGTACTCCTCGTCCGCGGTGCCGCCCCACTTGTCGGCCTCGTCGGGAGACTTCTCTCCGTCAGCGCCGGTGAACGTGCCACCTGCGGGAATTCCGACTGCCATGAACGGGCCGTAGTCGGAGCGACCGTCGAAATCGGCGTCACCCGCATCGATTCCACGCTCAGCGAAGAAGTCGGACAGGGTGCGCTCGATGCCGGCCGACCCCTCCGGTCCCGGGCCGGCGCCGTCGGCGTCGGAGTCGTCGCCGTCCAACAGGAAGTAGCCCGAGTTCGGGGAGCCGATCATGTCGAAGTTCAGGTAGAGCGCGATCGCATCGCGCTCCTCTTCGGGCAAGGACGCGACGTACTCGCTCGAACCGACGAGCCCGATCTCCTCGGCACCCCAGAAGGCGAACCGGATCGCGTTGGTGACCCCGGGTTCGTTGCCGAGTTGCAGTGCGGTCTCGAGGACGGCTGCGACACCGCTGCCGTTGTCGTTGATCCCCGGCCCTTCGGGCACGCTGTCGAGATGTGCACCGACGACCACCACATCGTCGGTCGAGCCCGTGGCGGTCTGCGCAATGACGTTGCGGGAGCGCTGAGTCTCGGTCGTCGTGTCGAGGACGAGCTCCACCGACGACGACGATGCAACCCGCTCGCCGTCGGCCAGGCCGATCCCGCCGACGGGAATTCGTCGCTCCACGGTCTCGTCCAGTGTGGCACCGGCGAGAGGACCGTCCTCGGTGTTCACGACGAGCAGCGCCGCAGCACCCGCATCAGCGGCGAGTGTCTCCTTCGCGGAGAAGGTACACACGCCACGGTCGACCACCACGATCGCTCCCGCCGCGTCGAGACCGTCGTAGTCGGTGGCCTCGCACCCCGGGGTGTCGTCGGTGGGCACCCGAACGACAGGTGCGGTCAGCCCCTCCGGTCCGGTCGAGGGCGACAGACCGAGCGCCCGCACCTCGACCGAGTGCCCGCCGACCTCGAGAGCCTGGTCTTCGACGCTGAACGTGGTGGCGTCGAATTCGGGTGTGCGTACGTCGAATCCGGCGTCGCGCAGTGCGCCTGCGATGTAGTCCACGCTCGCGTCGTACCCCGCAGTGCCGACCGCTCGGTTGCCGTCGTGCTCGGTCGCGATGCGTTCGAGTTCGGTGAGGTGCCCCATCAGGGCGTCGATCTGCACGCTGTCGGCGAGCGTCGCCGGATCGACGGATGCGGCATCCGTCCCTTCCCCGTCCGAACAACCTGCGATCACCGCTGCAGTCACGAGGAGCACCGCGGCGCCGCGGCCGAACAGCACCGCGGCGCGGCGGCCGAACACCGTGTCGATCATTGTCCGAGCGTACTGCCCGCCACGGTCAGGCGTCGCGCCTGCCGACCACCATCAGCGACACACCGAACACGATCGCCGTGAACACCGCGAAGTACAGCAGCGAACCCCACGGACCCCAATGGAAATCGACGCCCTGCTCCAGGCCGAGGAAATTGTTGATGTTGATGAACGGCAAGAAAGGCTGGATTTCACGACCGACCCGGCCGAACAACGAGAACAACGATTCGATGAGCAGAGGCCACAGCAGCAGGAGCGCGATCGTGCCCGCCGACTGGCGCAGCAGCGTTCCCACGCCGACGGCGAGAAACACCGAGAGGAACGCGTAGAACGCGATGCCGTAGATCGCGCGCCACGCGTCGCCTTCGAGCACGAGGTCGCGTCCGGCCTCGGAACCCGCGAGCGCCTTCGCGACGTATACGGCGATCAGGCCCACTACCCCGGTGATCACAGCGCCGATCACACCGATCAGCAGCGATTTCACCGTCAGTACGAGAGACCGGTTGGGGTTGGCGATGAAGGTGGTCCGGATGACACCGAAGCGGTACTCACTCGTCACCGACAGTGCGGCGAGGATCATCAGGACCATGACGCCGAATCCCGTGATCCCGGTGACTGCGATGTCGGGGGTCAGATAGAACCGGCCGGCATCGTCGTCGAGCGACATCGAGCTGCGGGCCACGGCGCCCATCATCGCGGCGAAACCGATACCCAGGGCAACGATCACTGCCAGACACCAGAAGGGCGACTGCACGGATGTCAATTTGATGCGTTCCGCACGCAACGTATCCATTGCTGGTGATGCCATCACAAGCTGCCCTTCATCACTTCGTCGAAACCGGTGCCGTGGAACTCCACATCGCGACCGGTCAGTTTCATGAACGCGTCCTCGAGGGACGCGTGGCGGCTCGTCAGCTCGTGCAGGACGATCGAGCGTGATGCGGCGAGTTCGCCGATCTCTGCGGCTCCGGCACCCGAAACGTGCAAGGCCCCATCTTCGTCGACCACGGTGTGTCCCCGTTCGGTGAGCGCAGTGCGCAGGTCGTCGAGCTGCGGGCTGCGGACCACCACGCGGGAGTCCGACGCGCGATCGACGAA
This sequence comes from Rhodococcus ruitaii, assembly GCF_055230935.1. NCBI lineage: Bacteria > Bacillati > Actinomycetota > Actinomycetes > Mycobacteriales > Nocardiaceae > Rhodococcus > Rhodococcus ruitaii. Next base: position 184,572 of record NZ_JBUYWC010000012.1, read on the forward strand.
GTCCGCGACCGAGGTGTCGGCGATGAGCTTGCCTCGACCGATCACGACGAGATGATCGGCAGTCTGGGCCATCTCCGACAACAGGTGACTCGACACGAGCACCGTGCGTCCTTCCGCAGCCAGCGCCTGCATGAATCTGCGGATCCATACGATGCCCTCTGGATCGAGACCGTTGACAGGTTCGTCGAACAACAGCACCTTCGGGTCGCCGAGCAGTGCGCCCGCCAAACCGAGACGTTGCGACATTCCGAGCGAGAATCCGCCGGCACGTTTGCCTGCTACCTCGGTCAACCCCACCTGACGCAGTACTTCGTCCACGCGCGAGCCGGGTAATCCGTTGGACGCGGCCAGCCACCGCAAGTGCGCGCGTGCCGATCGGTTCGGATGAACCCATTTCGCGTCGAGGAGCGCACCGACGGTCTGCAGCGGGCGGGTCAGTTCCCGATACTGCTTACCCTCGATGAGCGCTGTGCCCGATGTCGGACGGTCCAACCCCAGGATCATGCGCATCGTCGTCGACTTGCCGGCCCCGTTGGGGCCGAGGAACCCGGTGACGATGCCCGGTGGGACGGTGAACGTCACGTCGTCGACGGCAGTGGTTGAACCGAAGGTCTTGGTCAGTCCGGTCACTTCGATCATGATCCACAGACTGCCGTAAAATCGGCGCAAGCGCAGCACCACGCCGGTGACCAGCGTGTCCGTGGTCAGGGTTCCGCGGGAGAGGATGCCTGGGCCCAGAAGCGCTTGGGGATGCGCCCGGCGTGACGAGCACGGAACCCTGCTTCGACGGCGTGCCGCATGGCCGACGCCATCAGTGCCGGGTCCTTCGCGCGGGTGACTGCGGTGGCAAGGAGCACCGCATCGCAGCCCAGTTCCATCGCGAGCGCGGCATCCGAGGCAGTGCCGATACCGGCGTCGAGAACCACGGGAACTCCGGCTGATTCCACGATCATCTCGATGTGGTGCGGGTTGGCGATACCCAGTCCCGTCCCGATCGGCGATCCGAGCGGCATCACCGCGACACACCCGACGTCCTCGAGGCGTCGCGCGAGCACCGGGTCGTCAGTGGTGTACGGCAGGACGTTGAAGCCATCGTCAACGAGTTGTTCTGCAGCAGAAACCAATTCGATGGCATCCGGCAACAGGGTGCGTTCGTCGGCGATGACCTCGAGCTTGACCCACTCCGTTTCGAGCGCTTCCCGGCCCAACTGCGCGGTGAGCACGGCCTCCTTCGCACCGCGGCACCCTGCGGTGTTCGGCAACGGCGCGATTCCGAGCCTGCGCAGCAGGTCCAGCACACCCGTACCCGACGTCGCGTCGACCCGGCGCATCGCCACTGTGGTCAGTTCGGTTCCCGATGCGACGAGTGCTTCCTCGAGGACCGCCAGGTTCGCGGCGCCGCCGGTGCCCGTGATCAACCGAGACGAGAACGTGCGCCCCGCGATGATCAGCGGGGAGAGATCGTGCCCCGAGCCCTCGGGTCCGGTTGCCTGCTCAGCCACCTTGGACCGCCGTGAGGATCTCGATCTGCGCACCCTTGCCGAGCTTCTCGGCCCAGCGGCCCCGCGGAAACAGCACACCGTCGACTGCCACGGCGATGCCTTTCTCCGGCAGACTCATCTCGACCAGGAGTTCGGCGACGGTCGGCGCCTGCGCGAAATACTTCTCCTCACCGTTGACGGTGAGACCGACCGAAATCCGATTTGTCATCGCACACTCTCTTTCACGAATCGGCGGGGATCTGCGTGTGTCGCTTCGGGGAGCGGGTCGTCGGCGAGTTCGGCGAGTACCGCATCGACGGTGATCGCCGTGAGCAGAACCCCGTTGCGGCCGTGCCCGGTCGCGGCGATCACCCGCTCCGACAACCGGCCGATCAACGGCAGATTGTCGGGGCTCATCGGGCGCAGACCCGCGCTCGCCTCGTGCAGTTCGTACTCGCCGATCGCGGGGAACAGCATTTCGGCGTCGGCGATCAGGTCGCGCACTCCCGCAACCGTGACCTCGGTGTCTCCCGCTTCGTACTGGGTCGCGCCCACGACGAGCCCGTCGGCGCGCGGTACCAGGTACGCGGGGCGTCCGTGCACGCTGCCGCGCACGGTGTGCTGCGGCGGCGGGGTTGCTCCGGGGCGCGTGCGCAGCCTCAGGATCTCCCCTTTGACCGGCCGGACGGGAAGACCCGGCCACAAATTCGCCGAGGCAGACCCGGCCGCCAGGACGACACGGTCGTCGGGCACATCGGCGAGGTTGCCGACGGGATCGTGGACGAACCGCACGCCCGCGGCGACAGCAGCGCGGTGTAGCGCCTCGACGAGCTTTCTGTTGTCGACGGACAGTTCGGTGGGTGCGAGCAGACCGAGCCTGACCCTCGGACCGAGCGACGGTTCGAGATCGCGGATCTCGGCCCGCGTGAGAATCTGCATCTCGTGGCCCTGTTCACTCACCCACGCCGCGATCGTGCGCAAGTCTGCGGCGTCCGCGGCGTCCAGCGCGACGGTGAGCGACGCGCCCGCCGTGAAGACATCGACGCCGGTCTCGTGTGCGAGGGTGCGCGCGAATTCCGGCCAGCGCCGCAGCGACGCCGCGCCGAGACCGAGGACGTGCTCTTCCCCGGGCCACCCCTCCGACAGCGGCGCAAGCATTCCTCCGGCAACCCACGAGGCACCGGAGCCCGGATGAGGATCGCGGACGGTGACCGTCCACCCTGCCCTGGCGGCGCGCCACGCAACAGCCAGACCGATCACTCCACCGCCGATTACGGCTACCGTCGACACGACATCCACCTCGCTCCCTGCGCCGGCATGATCCGGGTCAGGTCATAACGGTCGGGGCCGGCAGGCCCCCTCTCAGCCCCGCGTACCTCGGGACTCCCGTGTTGTCACTTCCGAGGTAGAGGCTACCGTCTTGTCCGTGACGACCTACCGGACCACCTACCGCGGCAACCATCCCGACCCCCGTGGACGCCTCGCGACCGCGCGGTTGTACCTGTGCACCGATGCCCGTCGCGACACCCGCGACCTCGCCCGGTTCATCGAGGAAGCCCTGGTCGGCGGCGTCGACATCGTCCAGTTGCGCGACAAGGATTCCGCCGGTGAGAAGAAGTTTGGCCGTCTCGAGGCCCGTGAGGAACTCGCCGCACTCGAGGTGATCGCTGATGCCTGCGCGCGCCACGGTGCACTGCTGGCGGTCAACGACCGGGCCGACATCGCGCTCGCTGCCGGCGCCGACATCCTGCACCTCGGGCAGGGCGACCTGCCGGTGAAGCAAGCGCGGGCGATCCTCGGCGACGACATCGTCATCGGCCGGTCCACGACCAGTCGCGCACAGGCCGTCCTCGCCGACGGCGAGGACGGCGTGGACTACTTCGCGTCCGGTCCGGTGTGGGACACCCCGACGAAGCCTGGGCGCACCGCAGCGGGACTCGAGGTGATCCGTGAGGTGCACGCATCGCATCCGCAACGACCGTGGTTCGCGATCGGCGGCGTGGATCTCGACCGCCTCCCGCAGGTACTCGACGCGGGCGCGCGGCGCGTCGCGGTGGTGCGGGCGATCACGAAGGCCGACGACCCCCGCGCTGCCGCGGCGGCGCTGAAGGCTGCACTGTCCGCGTAACCTTCTACAGCCAGCCGAGGACCGTCGACGGGGACAACGCGACAGCACCCTGCGGCAGCCGATCACGCAGACCACGGTCGGCCGTCACCACCACCGTCACCGCCGGATCGAGTGCGGTCGTGGTAGCGGGCACCGCAGCCTCCGCGAGCCGCGCGATCTCGTCGTCGCCGCTGCCGTCGGCGGTGTGCACGTGGGTGCGGGCATCGACGACGATCGCGCTGCGTGCCTGACCTTCGAGGACCGCCTCCACCCGCGACACCCACCCGAACGTTCCATCCGGAAGCTCGACGGTACGCGGGAGCGCGGTCGCGATGTCCGCGAGCAGCACACCTGTCGCACCGGGCCGGTCGCGCCACCAGCCGGTCGGTCCGCCGGCCCCGAGGATGTTCGCGGTGTCGAGCAGCATCCGCACCGGACGGGTACGCAGCGCCGACCACGCATCGGCGAATCCCGTGTGCAACGGCATCGATTCGACCTCGGCCTCCGATACCCATCGCAATTCGAGGCTCTCACCGTTCATGGTGGTGTCCAGCGGTGCAGGAGCATCAGCGACGACGGTCGTGTAGGTCCACGAGCCGGGGGTACCGGAGGTGACCCGCTCGGACCGCACCGCGACCGCGGCGTTGTCGATACCGGCTTCCTCGTGGGCTTCGCGGACGGCGGCATCCACGGCGGATTCGTGACTGTCGCGCGCACCCCCGGGCAGCGCCCACGTTCCGCCCTGGTGGCTCCACACCGCGCGGAGCTGGAGCAGTACCGCGGGCGATCCGTCGTTTCCGGGTGCGCGCAGCAGCAATCCCGCGGCACCGTGCAGGCCCCATCGACGTCCTCCGTCGGGTCCTACCGCCCAGCCGTCCCCGTCACCGCGCATTGCGTCCGCCTTCCCGCCCCTCGTGGATGCTCACGAGGGCACAACGCCTCCACCATCATGTGTCGGTTGCCAGAGCTCGCGAACTCCGGCGAGGAACTCCGACAATGTGGACGCCTGCCGATTCTCCCCATTCAACTTATATGCTCGCCACAACCAAGCTTTCCAGGAAGGGGTGCACCGTGAACGTACGAGTGACCCCTCCGATCAATTCCGTCGGCGGCTCGGCACGGCCCGCCGAGGATTCCGACGGTCCGGGCGACCGGGTCGACGGCCTGCGGGAACTGTTCCGCTCGACACCCGCCAAGTTGATCTCGCTGGGGCTGGTTCTCGCGGTACTGCTCGTCGTATCCGGTGTGGCATCCGCCCAGGTCGCAAGCAGCCGGAAGGCGACCCACGACCGCCTCCTCGCCACCACCGAGCCACTCGCGAATGCCGCCCAGAATCTGTACAGCGCGTTGTCCATCGCCGACGCGGCTGCCGCCACCGGCTTCATCTCCGGCGGTATCGAACCGGCCGAGGTGCGCGACCGCTATCTCGAGGCGATCGCGGAGGCTTCCGGGCAGCTCGTGGTCGCGGCTGCCGGCCTGGCCGCGGAAGACGAACTCGGTGCCGAGAACGTCGCGGCGATCGCCCGCATGCTCCCCACATACACGGGGCTGATCGAGACTGCGCGCGCCAATAATCGGACCGGTAATCCGGTCGGTGCGGCCTACCTGGCCGAAGCATCGAATCTGATGCAGACGTCGATGCTGCCGGTCGCCCAGGAACTGCATACACAGGGTGTGCTGGCGGTGAATGCGACGCAGCGTGCCGCGGTGGCCCCTCCGTGGGGTGCGATCGGACTGCTTCTCGTCACCGTGGCCGCGTTGTGCTCCGCTCACGTACTCGTGAGCCGCAAGACCCGGCGCACCTTCAATCCCGGCCTGATTCTCGCGATCGGCGCGACCGGAGTCTTGCTGTGCTGGCTTCTCATCGCCGGCCTCGCGTCGTCGAGCGCCACCGAACGCGCGATCGCGCAGGGAGCTTCGCCGCTCTCCGATCTCACCGAAAGCCGCATCCTCGCCCAGCAGTCGCGCACGGTCGAGACGCTGCTGCTTGCTCGACGCGATGCGGGCGGGACCTACATCGGCGCCTACGACGAGACGATCACACGTCTCGGCGATCTGCTCGACGGCTACACCGACGGCGGCACCGTGGAGATCGGCACTGACGCCGTGTCGCAGGCGGAGTCGGCGCGGGAAATGTGGATCAGGTCGCACGTGCGGACGGTGGCGGCGCTCGAGCGCGGCGACTACACAGCTGCCGCCGTGCTCGCCACCGGCCCCGGACCGGACGAAGCCACCGCGCAGTTCGCGCGGCTCGACGCCGCGCTGAGCGAAGGCATCGAGGAGACCCGCGAGGAGCTTCGCAACAACGAATTCCGGGCGTCGCGCACGCTGTCCGGTCTCGCACCCATGGCGTTGACCTTGATGATGCTGTCGCTGATCGCCGTCATCGTCGGGTTGTTGCCCAGACTCCGGGAGTACCATTGACGGCGCGCCACACGATCTTCACCGGGTTGGCTGCCGTGTGCGCAGTCGTGCTGGCGGTGACCGGTTGTGCCACCGAGACACCACCACACGAGTCGGATCTCGACATCACGACGGTCACACTGCCGATGCCCGAAAGTGCGTCGGTCGCGCCGTCTCCGACCGGCTTCCCCACGCCCCCTACCTGCGACGACCCCACGGCAAGTTTGCGGCCCACGGGCGACGAAGCCGGTCCCGCACTCGACACAATCCGGGCCCGTGGCCGGCTGATCGTCGGACTCGATACCGGCAGCAACCTGATGAGCTACCGCGATCCTGCGACCGGACGGATCACCGGATTCGATGTCGAAATCGCCCGGGAGATCGCCCGGGACATCCTCGGCGACCCCGAAGCCGTGGACTTCCGGATCCTGAACTCTGCGGAGCGAGAACAGGCACTTCAGGACGCGACCGTAGATATCATCGCGAAGACGATGAGCATCACGTGCGCGCGGCGTGAGCATGTGGATTTCTCGAGCGTCTATTTCGTCGCCGAGCAGCGGGTGCTCGTCGTCAAGGACTCCGACATCCGCAGCGCCGCAGACCTTGCAGGCCGGCGTGTCTGTATTGCGGCCGGTACGACGTCGCTGACGCGCATGCAGCAGCTGCAACCCGCGGCCTCGATCCTCACCGTGCCGTCGTGGGCGGATTGCCTTGTCGTCCTCCAGCAGCGGCAGGTCGATGCCGTGTCCACCGACGACACGATTCTGGCCGGGCTCGCCTCTCAGGATCCGTATCTCGAGTTGGTGGGCCCGTCGCTGGGGTCCGAGCCGTACGGCATCGGCATCACGCAAGGGAGCGACGACCTGGTGCGCGCTGTCAACGGCACCCTCGCACGGATCCGCGCCGACGGCACGTGGACCGCGTTGTACAACCGGTACCTCACGGTGCTCGGTCCCGCTCCTGCCCCACCGTCCCCGACGTACGTCGATTGAGGTGACAATGCCCGGCACCGAACCGCCCGAAGAACCGGACTCGGGTCCCGCCACCGAGCGCTCGGTTCCCGACACCCAGCGTTCACCGCTGCCACTCGATTCCGGTCCGGCTGCTCAGCACACGAGCACTCCGTCGCAGCGCTCGGCGACCCGTCGATCCCGCTCGCGCGCCGTCCTGCGCCGACGGGTCGCGGACCTGGTCGATGTGCCGGTCCCCTCCCCCGTGGACCCTGCGTCCGCGGTAATGCGCAATCCTCATGTTGCCGAGGGGAAACGCTTCTGCTGGAAGTGCGGTACGCCGGTGGGTCGCAGCACCCCGAAAGGCCCCGGACCCACGTCCGGGCACTGCCCGAAGTGCGGGTCACGGTTCGAGTTCACGCCTGCCTTGCAGCCCGGTGAACTCGTCGCGGGCCAATACGAAGTGCAGGGATGCATCGCGCACGGCGGGCTCGGCTGGATCTTCCTCGCGATCGACCGGAATGTCAGCGACCGGTGGGTGGTCCTCAAGGGACTGCTGCACAGCGGCGACGCGGAGGCCCAGGCGGTCGCTGTCGCAGAGAAGCAGTTCCTCGCCGAGGTGAGTCATCCGAGCATCGTCCGAATCTACAATTTCGTCGAACATCCGCAGCCGGACGGCACCCCGATGGGGTACATCGTCATGGAGTATGTCGGCGGTAACTCGCTGCGCGAGGTGCTCGGTACGTACCCCGACAATCGAATGCCCGTCGAACAGGCGATCGGGTACCTCCTCGAGACACTGCCCGCGCTCGGCTACCTGCACGAGATCGGGTTGGTCTACAACGACCTGAAACCCGAGAACATCATGGTCACAGATGAGCAACTCAAGCTCATCGATCTCGGGGCCGTAGCAGGGATCGAAGACTACGGGTACCTGTACGGTACGCCCGGCTACCAGGCACCGGAGGTCGTGCGGACCGGGCCGACGGTAGCGAGCGACATCTACACGGTCGGGCGCACCCTCGCAGTGCTCACCCTCGACATGCCCTCCGACAAAGGACGCTATCTCGACGGACTGCCCTCCGTCGTCGACGCGCCTCTTCTCGCCGAGCACGACTCGTTCCACCGGCTGTTGCTTCGCGCCACCCACCCTGATCCGGATCAGCGGTTCGAGTCGGCCGACGAACTTGCGGGCCAGCTGACCGGGGTCCTGCGCGAGATACTGTCGCAGAACAACAACACCGAACATCCCGGTCTGTCGCGCATGTTCAGCCCACCGCGTACCACCTTCGGGACCGACGAGGCCGTCACCCAGACAGATGTGTACATCGACGGAGTCGAGCGAGACCCCACGATCGAAGCACGCGATGTGGCTGCAGCGCTTCCCGTTCCGCTGATCGATCCGAACGATCCGAGCGCGGCGCTGCTCGCCGCCGCGGTGCACAGTGAGCCGCAGCAGACCCTCGATTCACTGCGGCATGCCCGTGAGAGCGGCATCGAGCGTGTCGTCGGGAGCACGGGTGTGGCCTTCTCCCGCGAACTCGCCCTCGCCGAGACACGCGCTTACCTCGATCTCGGGGAAGCCGAGCACGCCTCCGAGATCCTCCAACGCCTGGCAGGTGACATCGGCTCCGACTGGCGGATCGACTGGTACGCGGGACTCGCAGCAATACTCATGGTGGAATTCGAGGTCGCGTTCGGGCGATTCGAGAAGGTACTCGAGGCGTTGCCGGGCGAGCTGGCACCGAAACTTGCCCTGGCCGCCACATCCGAGCTGATCCTTCAGCATTGGGAGAGCGACGACCCGGAGGCGTGGCGACGTTTCTGCGAGGAATCCTATCGTACGGTGTGGCGTACCGACCACAACATCGTCAGTGCCGCATTCGGTGTGGCGCGCCAGCTCACTGCGCGCGAGAACCTCGCCTCGGCTGTGGAGATCCTCGATCAGGTACCGGCCACGTCGCGTCACCACAACGCCGCGAACATGACGAGCACGCTTATCCTGTTGCGCGACGGCGATATCGAATCGATCACCGAATACGACCTTCGAGAAGCCGCACGCCGGGTGTCCGTGCTACCGCCGGATGAGGGCCGCGCCCTCCAGATGGAGGCGCTCGTGCTCAGCACTGCACTGGAGTGGGTCCGCGCCGGTCACAGATCCCGGCACGAACACAACCGTTTCCTGGACGTACCGTTCACCGAGCGGGGATTACGACGAGGCACCGAAGCTGCGTTGCGGCAACTTGCGCGGCAGGCGCCGGTGCGCATGCATCGCTATACGCTCGTCGACCTCGCCAACGCCATCCGGCCGCGGAGCCTCTTGTAGGGTGTTCGTCCCGCTTGCACAGACCACCTGACTACGCGAAATCGGCTGCGGCGCGTGCGATTGCGAGTTCCTCGTTGGTGGGGATCACCAGCACCTCGACCCGAGAGTCGTCCGCGGAGATCCTGCGCTCACCGCCACCGGACGCCGCGTTGCGCTCCGGATCCACGACGATGCCGAGTCGACCCAGACCTGTGAGGCTGTCGCGGCGGACATCGACGTTGTTCTCACCTACCCCACCGGTGAACACGATGGTGTCGATACCGCCGAGGATCGCGAGATATGCTCCGACGTACTTCTTCAGACGGTGCACGTACACGTCGTAGGCGAGTTTCGCATCGGCGTCGCCGTCGGCGATCAACCCGAGAAGCGCACGGAAATCGTTGACTCCAGAGAGACCTTTCAACCCGGAGCTGCGGTTGAGGAGGCGGTCGATCTCGTCGACGTTCATGCCCGCGGCGCGGTTGAGGTGCATCAGGACCCCGGGGTCGATGTCGCCGCTGCGCGTGCCCATCACAAGCCCTTCGAGGGGCGTCAGACCCATCGAGGTGTCGAGGGGTCGGCCCCCGGCGATCGCTGACGCCGACGCACCGTTCCCGAGGTGCAGAACCACCTGGTTCAGCTCACCGTAATCACGGCCGAGGAACGCAGCGGCCCGTTTCGAGACGTATTCGTGGGAGGTTCCGTGGAATCCGTAGCGTCGAACTCCGTTCTCCCGTGCGATGTCCCGGTCGATCGCGTAGGTTGCCGCGGCGGCGGGCAGCGAGTGGAAGAACGCCGTGTCGAACACTCCCACGTGCGGGACGCCGGGCAACTCCTCGCGAGCCACCTCCATGCCGATGACGTTCGCCGGGTTGTGCAGGGGGGCGAGCACGGACAGCTCGGAGACAGCACGCACCACCGCGTCGTCGATGAGCGTCGGCTCGTAGAACCGGTCGCCGCCGTGAACGAGGCGGTGGCCTACGGCGGTGATCCCGACCTCTTCGAGCGGACGGCCGAGCCCTTCGAGCATCTCGAGGACCTTACGCAGACCGAACCGGTGGTCGGGGATCTCGCCGAGGTGTTCGTCGGTACCCGCGGTGTGGTGGAAGACGATGCGCCCGTCGGGTTCACCGATCCGTTCGATCAGTCCGTGCGCCGGCGCCTCGGCCGTGTCCGGATCGATCAGCTGGAACTTGATCGACGACGAGCCGGAGTTGAGTACGAGCACGGTACCGGCGGTCGCCGGGTTCGGAGCACTCACTGGTCGTCCCCCTGAGCTTGAATCGCGGTGATGGCCACGGTGTTGACGATGTCCTGGATGAGCGCACCGCGCGACAAATCGTTGACCGGCTTGTTCAGTCCCTGAAGCACGGGGCCGACGGCAATCGCTCCGGCGCTGCGCTGCACGGCCTTGTAGGTGTTGTTTCCGGTGTTGAGGTCGGGGAAGATGAACACGGTGGCTTTGCCCGCCACGTCGGAATCGGGGAGCTTCGTGCTCGCCACCGACGGTTCGATCGCGGCGTCGTACTGGATCGGTCCTTCCACCGGAAGATCAGGCCGCCGTTCCCGTACGAGAGCCGTTGCGGTACGCACCTTGTCGACATCCGCCCCCGAACCGGACTCACCTGTCGAGTACGACAGCATCGCGATGCGTGGTTCGATGCCGAAACGCGCGGCGGTGATCGCCGACGAGATCGCGATGTCCGCAAGCTGATCGGCGGTCGGGTCGGGCACTACGGCACAGTCCCCGTAGGCCAGCACTCGATCCGACAAGCACATCAGGAAGATGCTCGAAACCGTCGACACGCCCGGTTCGGTCTTGATGATCTCGAAGGACGGCCGGATCGTGTGCGCGGTGGTGTGCGCGGCACCGGAGACCATGCCGTCGGCGATCCCCAGGTGGACCATCATCGTGGCGAAATACGATATGTCGCCCATGATTTCACGTGCCCGCTCGACCGTCATCCCTTTGTGGGCTCGCAGCCGAGCGTATTCTTGCGCGAACACGTCGATGTGCGGAGAGGTGCGCGGATCGTCGATCGCCGCCGCCGAGATGTCGATACCGAGTTCGGATGCGCGCTGACGCACCACAGCCTCGTCACCGAGAATGGTCAGGTCTGCGATGCGGCGCTGCAGGACCCGTCCCGCAGCGCGCAGAATCCGGTCGTCGTCACCCTCGGGCAGCACGATGTGACGTCGTCGATCGCGGGCACGGTCGATGAGTTGATATTCGAACATCTGCGGCGTCGTCACCGAAGGGCGTGGCAAACGCAGACGCTCGAGCAGCTCCGATGCATCCACATGTTGTTCCATCAGAGCGAGCGCGGTCTCGATCTTGCGCTGCGCCGGGAGCGCCATGCGCCCCCGTGTGCGGTCGGCCGCCGATGCGGTGTCGAACGTCCCGAGGCGGGTAGTGAGGATCGGCAGACTCGGTTTGAGACCCGCGACGAGTTGTGCGATGGCCGGGTGCGGCAACAGTCCACCGTTCATGACGATGCCCGCGAGCGTCGGGAACCCTTCTGCCGCATTGGCATTGACAAGTGCGAGAATGACGTCGGTGCGGTCGGCGGGCACGATCACGACGACGCCTTCGGTGAGACGCTCGAGAATGTGCTCGGCCGTCATACCACCGACCATGATGCGCAGCACCTCACGCTGAAGCAGGTCGGGGTCGCCGCTGTAGAGCTCGCCGTCGATGGCGGTCGACAACTCCGCCATCGTCGGAGCCATCAGGATCGGCGTATCGGGCAGCGCCCACACGGTTTCGGTTCGCCCCGCAAGCGCATCGGTGACCTCGTCGAGCCGCTCGGGATCGCAGCGATTGACGACAGTGCCGCCGAGATGAGCGTGGTGCGCCGACAGTTCGTTGGCACACACCGCTGCGACCTGCGCGATCTCGTAGGGAGTACGCCCTGCTCCGCGGAGCACGAGTAGGACGGGCGCGTCAAGGTTCGCGGCGATCCGCGCGTTGTACGACAACTCGCTGGGGTTTGCGATCTCGGTGTAGTCACTACCGACGATGACCACCGCATCGCAACGATCGGCGACGGCATGGTACTTGCTCACGATATCGCTCAGCGCGGCCTCGGGGTCGGCGTGGACATCGTCGTAGGTGACGCCGAGGCAGTCGTCGTACTCGAGATCGACAGTCGTGTACTCGAGGAGGAGCTCGAGAATGTAGTCCGTGTCGCTGTCGGAACGGGCGATCGGCCGGAACACGCCGACACGCGCCGCGGACGCGCACAACATCTGCAGTACGCCCAGGGCAACGGTCGATTTTCCGGTGTCGCCCTCGGGAGCCGCGATGTAGATACTCGACCCAGACCCTGCGTTGGCGCTCATGGTCTCACCCTAGATGCTCGACCACGCGCTCGGCATCGAAGCACTGCACGTCGTGACCAACTCAACTACATCCCTGGGTTGACGCGCACTGCGCGCGATGACCGCGTGACAGTGACGACTGCCTCTTCACTGGCAAGAACGCGCCCGACGTTCCGCGACGATGGGATGAGAACCCGTTCTCGGAAATGGAATCTTCTGTGTGTGAACGTAATTCAGGATCCATCCGAACAGAAGCGGGTACGGGGCGCGAGGAGCACCGGACAGGTGAACATGAATGGTCTCCACGAGCGACGGGCGGTACCGTCCGCGACCTCGATTTCCGGGTGGCAGCGCGCATTCTCAGGCAAGAGCAGCGACCAGTAGGGCAAAGGCCGCGACGATGACGGCAACCCGAGCGTAGTGGAAGCGGTCCCAGCGGCGCATCTGCTCTTTCCAGTCGTCGGGCCGGCCGTCGGGAGTCCACGTCTTGCCCCGGTTGTTGATCGGAACCAGAAGGAGGACAGACATGATCACGCTGACGATCAGCAGAGCACCGGCGGTGACGACGAGGCCAGTGCCCTGGTGGTGCCATCCGGCGATGACCCACACCGCAATGAGGGCCACAGAGGTGAGGTACCAGACCGGCATCACGGCGCCGAGCATGCGGCCTCCGTGGGCGCGACCGAGTTGGCCACTGTCCTCCGGGAGGGCGTCGAGGATCCGATTGATGACGAAGGCGACGGAGAACTCAACCCCGACCATCACGCCGACGATCACGGTGGTGAACACCTGGAGTGCGCTGAACATGAGGAATCCTTCCAGCTACTAGTGGCGCTAGATACTGATTCAATGCTAGACCCACAGCCGCTAGACTGTCTAGCAATGCTATGATTCCGTGCATGTCGGTACAGGAACGAAGGCGCCGCGAACGGGCGGAGCGCGAACGCCTCATCGTGGCGACCGCGCGTGCACTCGCCGAGCAACACGGCTGGGATTCGGTCACCACCCGCCTGCTGGCCGAAAGCATCGAATACAGCCAACCTGTCCTCTACAGCCATTTCCGCGGCAAACGCGCAATTATCGGAGCCGTCGCTCTCGAGGGTGCCCGCGAAATCGCCGCGGCCGCACGTGCCGCGGCCGCCGGTGCGAGCAGTCCGCGCGAGCGGGTCGTCGCCGTCGCTCGCGCGTATCTCGACTTCGCCGCACGCAACCCTGCGGTCTACGAGGCACTCTTCCAGCTCGAGGGAGGTCTCGCTTTTGCGAACGAGGAAACCCCGGACCCCCTGAAGGACGCGTTCACGGCGCTACTGGAATGCACCAGCGTGGTTGCCGGCGACGACGTCGACCCGGGGCTGTTCACGGAGGTGTTCTGGGCGGGCCTGCATGGGCTGGCCACCCTGACTCGGGCGCAACGACTACCACCAGAGGACACCGAACGCAGGGTGGAATTACTGGTGGACCGACTCGCCGTGCTCTGACGCGACGAATTGTGGATCACCGACACCACCGGTTCAGTGCAGGGTGCGCCGCGAAATCGTCAAGCGTTCGGGCCGACCGAGCATGGCGTCTACGGCTACTGCGCCGCCAGTCGAGATACTTCGAAGAGTCCTCACCCGTGTCGCTCATTGTCTGCTGCGGGGGTTGTCTGCTGCGGGCCGCGCGGATGCACCGTGCGGCCCGCATGATCCGAACTCAGGTGAGGGCGCGCAGTCGCGGAGCCAGATCCCGCTCGAACAACTCCAAAAACCGCCGCTGATCATGCCCCGGCGCATGAAACACCAAATGATTCAACCCCGCATCCACATACGCCCTCACCTGCTCGACCGCAGCATCCGGATCCGACGCCACAATCCACCGCTTCGCCACCTGCTCGATCGGCAACGCATCCGCCGCCGCCTCCATCTCCACCGGATCCTCGATACTGTGCTTCTGCTCCGGCGACAACGACAACGGCGCCCAGAACCGCGTATTCTCGAGCGCCAACTCCGGATCCGTATCGTACGAAATCTTGATCTCGATCATCTTGTCGATCCCCGCCACCTCACGCCCAGCCTTCACCGCACCCTCAGCCACCGCCGGCAACAACTTGTCGGTATAGAGCTCCATCCCCTTCCCCGAAGTACAGA